>JANYFF010000455.1 GCA_025362825.1 Polaromonas sp.
GGCGAGTCAGCAAATGTTCGGCCCCATAAATCTCGGGTGTCTCGCTCAAAATGGCGGTGCCGCCGTGCGCGACCAGCAAATCGACGGCGGCGCCAAGTGCAGGGTTGGCGCTGATGCCTGAATAACCATCCGAGCCGCCGCATTGCAAGCCGATGGTGATGTGGGCCGCGCTGCAGGGCTCGCGCTTCACCGCGTTGGCCAGTGGCAGCATGTCGTTGATCAGTGCAATGCCCCTGGCCACGGTTTTGGCAGTGCCGCCGCTGTCCTGAATGCTGAACACGCGCAGCGTTTCACCCTCATGCAGGCTGCCCTGCGCCAGCCAGGCGTTGATCTGGTTGGATTCGCAACCGAGGCCCACCACCAGTACGCCGGCAAAATTTGCATGGGTGGCATAGCCGGTCAGTGTGCGCTGCAGGATCTGCATACCCAGCCCCTCCGTGTCCATACCGCAGCCGGTGCCGTGCGTCAGTGCCACCACGCCGTCCACATTCGGAAAGTCGCGCAGGGCTGAAGGGTTGTTGCGCCTGGAAAAATGATCGGCAATGGCGCGAGCTGCAGTCGCCGAGCAATTGACGCTGGACAAAATACCGATGTAGTTGCGCGTTGCCACGCGTCCATCCGAGCGTTTGATGCCCATAAAGCTGGCTTCACGCCGTGCGGAAGGCGGCTTGACGTCTTGGCCCACAGCGTAATCGCGCGCAAAGTCACCCTTGTCAGGACCCATGTCGAGGTTGTGCGTATGCACATGCTCGCCAGGGGCGATGGCGCGCGATGCAAAGCCAATCACCTGGTTGTAACGCCGTACCGGCTCACCTGCTTTTAAGGTGTGCATGGCGACCTTGTGGCCTGCAGGAATCAGCCCTTTGACGGTGATGTTTTCTACACTGGTGCCGCCCACAAGCTGGGTGCGGGCAATCACGACATCGTCCGCAGGGTGAAGCCGGATAAACGGGGCCAGAGCGCTGGCAGTTGGTGATGGCATCTTCTGTATCCTTGGTTTTTGGTAACTTTATTGCATCATTTTTGGCAACCACAGCACCGTGATAGGCCAGTAGGTAATGATGGCGAGGCTCACCAGAAGCGGTACCAGCCACGGTAGTATCGCCATGGTGGTTCTCTCAATGCTCAGATTGGCAATGCGTGCCAGCACAAACAGCACCATACCCATGGGCGGGTGCAAGACGCCAATCATCAGGTTAAGAACCATCACCACCCCAAAATGCACCGGGTCAATACCCAGCTTTGCGCAAATCGGCAAAAGGATGGGCACAAGAATGGTGATCGCCGCGGTGGTCTCCAGAAAGCAGCCGACAAACAGCATCAGCAGGTTGGCCAGCAACAGAAATAACCATGGTTCCTTGGTGAAGTTGAGCACCCAGTCGGCGATATCCGCCGTTACGCCGGTAGCGGTCAGCATCCAGCCAAAGATCGACGCTGCAGCCACAATGAACAGCACGGTCGAGGTGGACTCAACCGTATCCAGGCATACCCTGACAAAGGTCTTCCAGGTCAGTGTGCGGTACCAGAAAAGCCCCAACACCATCGCCCAGACGCAGGCCGCGATGGCGCCTTCGGTGGCGGTAAAAAGCCCGGTCGCCATGCCGCCGATCAGCAACACCGGCGTCATGATCGGCAGCACGGCTTCAAAGCGAAACACTTTGTCGGCGATAAACAAAATGAGCAGGGCAACCAGTACAGCCGGCTGCGCCGGTGCGCCAAATTTGTCCACCGCAAACCACAACGCCGTCGGCCACACGCAAACCACCAGCAGCTCGACCAGCGCCTTCATGAGCCGTGGCCACTGGAATTTGACATCTGCCCCCCAGCCATTTTTGTAGGCGTAATAGGTCACGGTCATCATCATCAATATCGTCATGATGACCCCCGGCAGTATGCCGGCTATGAACAGCGCCCCGACAGACACGTTGGCCATCATTCCGTAAATGACAAATGGCAGGCTGGGCGGAATAATCGGTCCCAGGGTGGCAGAGGCAGCTGTCACGCCGACAGCAAATTCAGTAGAGTAACCATGCTCCTTCATGGCCTTGATCTCGATCGTTCCGAGACCGGCGGCGTCGGCAATCGCCGTACCGCTCATGCCAGAGAAAATCACCGAACCAAGGATGTTGACGTGGCCGAGGCCGCCCCGCATCCAACCCACCAGCGCCAGCGCAAAGTTGTAGATGCGGTTGGTAATCCCGGCATTGTTCATCAAGTTGCCTGCAAGAATGAAAAATGGAACGGCCAGCAGCGGGAAGCTGTCAATACCGCTGACCATTCGGTGGATCACCACAAACGGCGGCAGGTTGCCCGACCAGTAGATATAGACCAGCGAAGCGCCGGCCATGGCAACAGCAACTGGCAGGCCAGCGCTCATGAAAAACAGAAAGGCAATTTTCAGCATGGTGGTCTCATCGGTCCTGCATGGTGGATTCGGGTCGCTCAAGCACGCAGTAACCGCGGCGCCAGTGCAGGATGCTTACCTGCACCGAACGCACCAGCATGGCTGCAAAGCCAAACAGGCACAGGCCGTACACCAGGTTCATCGGCAGGTCCACAATGGTCATGCTCGCGTTATTGCCGATTTTGATCATCATTTGTACGGTCATCACGACGGCTGCGCCGAAAAATAGCGTGCGCAATACATCGACCATCACACCCAGAACGCGGCACAGCGCGGGTGGCAGATGGCGGTAGAAGAAATCAACCTGGATGTGGTTGTTTTTTACTACCCCCACTGCCGCACCAATAAACACCACACCAATCAACAGATAGCGCGCAATCTCTTCAGTCCAGGCAGCTGAATCGTTAAGCACATAGCGGGTGACAAACTGATAGAGAACCGTCAAGCCCAAAAGCCAGAAAATGCCCAGTGCAATCCAGGCTTCAAATGTGGTTCCTGACAGGTCAACGGCTTCGTCGGTCGCGTGAAATTCACCATCGTCACCTAGCAGTTTTTCACTCATGGAAAGTCCTTGTTAGGTAGGGTTTCAAATGCAGGAGGTGGCGCATCTGCGACTGCACCGTCTCTTTGGGCGACTACTTGATGGCGGTGATCCGGTCGTAGTCCTGCTGGCGATAACCATGATCGGTAGGCTTGGTGTTTTTAAGCACGGCTTCCCGAAACGCATTTTTGTCTACCGTGATCACGTTGTTGCCCTTCTTTTTGAATTCTTCCGCCAGGCGCGTTTCAGACGCAATGATTTCGCGTCCGGTTTTTTCAGATGCTTCCTGCATCACGTCGCTGAAGATCTTTTTGTCTTCGGCGCTCAGTTTTGTCCACAGTTGTCCCGACACAATCGTCAGCAGCGAGTCAATGATGTGACCGGTCAGTGAGATATTTTTCTGCACTTCATAAAACTTCTTGGCCTCAATCGTAGGCAATGGGTTTTCCTGTGCATCGACGGTGCCGCTTTGCAAAGCCAGGTATACCTCGGCAAAAGCAATTGGTGTTGCATTGGCGCCGAGTGCTTTCGGGAAGGCCAGGTAAGCCGGTGCATCCGGCACGCGGATTTTCAGACCCTTCATGTCTTCGGGTTTGAAAACAGGGCGGGCCGCGCTGGACGTCACATGACGGGCGCCGTAATAGTTGAGCGCCGTGATGTGGTTTCCGGTCTTGTCGTCATATCCTTTGGCGAGTTCACGGAAGACATCGCTTTTGGCGTACTTCAGCTGGTGTTCGGCATCGCGGAAGATGAAGGGGAAATAGGACACAGCGAGCGGCTGGTAACTGCGGCCCGCGAAGCTTGCACCCGTGAGCACGATGTCGATGGTGCCCAGGGTCAAGCCCTGGTTGATGTCCGCTTCTTTGCCGAGGCTTGATGCCGGAAAAACCTGGATGTCATAGCGGCCATTGCTACGCTTTTTAATCTCTTCAGCGGCCCAGACCGACCATTTATGAAAAGGCTCCGAGGTTTCGTAGACATGCGCCCATTTCAGCTTGGTCTGAGCCGCCGCAATACCTGAAAAACCAGCAGCCCCCGCGATCAGGGCGCAGGCAGCTATTATTTTGATAGTAAATCGTTTTTTATTGAATGTGTTCATGGTGTCTCCTTGGGTAGATAAATTGCCGGCAAGAGAGTCGTGGCGAGCGCCGCCGGTATGCGCCTTACCACGCTGAATTCCGCTGAGGCCCCCGGTTGGAGGTCGCGGTCTTCAGTCCTCAGTTCTTCAGGTTGAGCTTGGTGACCAGTTGCTTGAAAGATTCGTTGTCGCGGACCATCTGGGCCTTGAAGGTCACGTCGTCGGCATACGAGTAGCCCAGATTCAGCTTGTCCATGACCTCCCGCATGATGGGTTCGCTGGCGGCCTTGCGGGTCATTGCTTTGATTTTTTCGATGATTTCTGGCGGCGTTCCTTTCGCAACGCCCAGCCCGCGCCAGGCCCCTATCGACAAATCTATCTTGCGCTCTTTAAGCGTTGGGACGTTCTCGAAGCCCTTCACGCGCTGGTCGGCCATCACACCGAGGATTTTTAATTTGCCTGCGGCCACGTGCACCGACACTTCGGCAGGGCTCACACCGACGGCATCCACATGGCCACCGAGCAGCGCCAGTACGGCAGGCCCCGCACCCTGGAAGGGAATGTGGTTGAACTTTGCACCGGTCTTGTCCTCCAGCGACGCTGCAGCCAGATGCCAGATGGATCCGTTGCCTGAATTCCCGACTTTAATATCGCTGCCAGGTTTTTTGGCGGCCGCAATGAATTCTTCAATCGTGTTGTAGGGCGCGTCGGCACGAACCGTCACGGCGGCAGGATCCGCGTTGAGCCGGGCAATCGGGATGAAGTCATCCTGGGTAATTTTGGTAATGCCAAGATGCGGCAATATCGTCACCTCGACAAACAGCAGGGCAAGCTTGTAGCCGTCTGGTTTTGAATTGACCACGTCAGCCAGGCCAATAGCGCCCGTTGCCCCCGGCTTGTTATAGACCACCACGGGCTGCGAGACATGTTTTTTCGCAGCTTCTGCGTAAGCGCGCGCCAGCGAATCCGTGCCGCCACCAGGTTGGAAGGCGACCATCACCTCAATCGTTTTGTTAGGGTAATCTTGCGCCGCCGCAGAGTTCCAGAGCCCACACATTGACAGCAATGTGACGGCGAGAAACAAGAGTTTTTTCATCAGTTTCATTTTTTTAGGGCTTTCTTTTTATGGTCTGTTTTTGATGGTGTGGGCTTTGGTGGTTCTTGCATAGAGTGCTCTTGTTTTTTCAGGAGACCACGCGTTTTCGTTTTTCTGAAGCTTGCGCTGAAACGGGCATGCGATTTTTCCATGTGCGCATGCATGGCCAGGCGCGCACCCGCGGCGTCATGGTTGCGTATTGCATCGAGGATGGCTTCGTGTTCCTCAATCGCGGAGCACCATGACTCGACGGTTTCAAAGTGCCCACCCAGCCGCTCGAACAGCGGACCCCGGCGGGAATCCCAGAAGCGCTGGACGGTTTCGATCAACACCACATTGGCGCACGACTCGACTACTGCGGTGTGAAAAGCACGGTCACCTTCGAGCGGCAGGACGCCGCGGTCAGCATCGGCCTTCATGCTGGCAAGGGCTTTGGCCATCGCCTCAATATGTTTGCGTTTGGCCTGCGTGGCAGCCATGGCGGCTACCTCGCCTTCCACCACGCGGCGGGCACGTATTAATTCAAGCGGGCCCCATTCGTCTGGCGGTATTTCTGTGGTCCTGCCCGCGGGCGTGTGGCCAGTCCGCTCCAGTACGTACACGCCCGATCCGGTACGTACTTCCACCCAGCCCTCAACCTCCATGGCTATCAGCGCCTCGCGCACCGATGGACGGCTGACACCCAGCTGGCGCGCAAGGTCGCGCTCGGCAGGCAGGCGCGCGCCGACGGGCCACTCACCTGCCGTGATCAGCGAGCGGAGTTGCTCGGCGATCTGGCGGTACAGGCGTTTCGGTTCGAGTGCATGGAGCGGCATGGGGGTGCTTAACGGCGATTCGAGGGTTATCGAGAATTGGACAAGTGGTCAGGCCAATTGATAATCACATGAAACGGGGCGCCGTCACATCCGGCTAAACCCTGTAAAACTCAGGAAGCGACTATGAGACTCAATGGAAAACGTGCACTGGTCACCGCGGCAGGGCAGGGCATAGGACGCGCCAGTGCCATGGCGCTGGCAGCAGAGGGTGCGCAGGTATGGGCTACCGACCTGAACGTCAGTCTGCTTGACAGCTATCAGGGTATCGCCAACATCACTGCGTTGCCGCTCGACGTGCTGGACAAAGCTGCTATTCACAAGCTGGTGGCCGACTTGCCAACGCTTGACGTGCTGTTTAATTGTGCAGGTTTTGTACATGGCGGCAACGCGCTTGAAGCGACCGATACAGATCTTGAATTTGCTTTCAACTTGAACGTGCGTTCGCAGTTCTGGATGATCCAGGCGGTGCTACCCAAAATGCAGGCCCAGCAGGGCGGCAGCATCATCAACATGGCCAGCGTTTGCAGCAGCATCAAGGGACTGCCCAACCGCTTTATTTATGGCACAACAAAGGCCGCGGTGATCGGCCTGACCAAAAGTGTGGCGGCCGATTTTGTCGCGGACGGCATTCGTTGCAACGCTATTTGTCCTGGCACCGTGGATACGCCCTCGCTGCAGGAGCGTATCAACGCCACCGCCGACCCGGTCGAGGCGCGCAAGAACTTCATTGCGCGCCAGCCACTCGGTCGCCTGGCGCAGGCCCACGAAATTGCGCCGCTGGTTGTGTTTCTGGCCAGCGACGAGGCGGCCTTTGTCACTGGCCAGGCTTACAGCATCGACGGCGGCATCACGATATGAATCAGCTCGATCTGGTGGGTCGGCATGCGGTTGTTACGGGCGGGGCAGCCGGGTTGGGTTTTGCCATTACGCAGCGCCTGCTGGCGTCTGGCGCCGAGGTTACATGGTGGGACCGTGCTGTCCCTGCGATGGACAGCGCAGCGCGCAACCTCGGAGAAAAACTGCATTGCGTGGCCGTGGATGTGGGTGATCACTCAAGCGTGGTTGAGGCTTTGCGGCAGACGCTTGTTCGGTGTCAAAAGGTCGACATTCTTGTGAATTGCGCCGGTGTCACAGGCCCAAACGTCAAGCTGTGGGACTACCCGCCGGAAGCCTGGCTGCAGGTCATGCAGGTCAATCTCAATGGTCTTTTTTATTGTTGCCGCGAAGTGGTGGCAGTGATGCGGCAGCATAACTATGGTCGTATTGTCAATATTGCGTCTGTTGCTGGCAAAGAAGGTAACCCCAATGCCAGTGCGTACAGTGCCAGCAAGGCTGCTGTCATTGCATTGACCAAGTCATTGGGCAAGGAACTGGCGGGCTACGACATCGGCGTGAATTGCATCACGCCGGCCGCGGCCAAGACGGCGATGTTTGCGCAGATGACGCAGTCGCACATCGACTACATGCTGTCGAAAATCCCGCGTGCCCGTTTTGTCAATGTCGAGGAGATCGCGGCGCTGGTGGCGTTCTGCGCGTCGGCGGATTGCTCGTTCACAACAGGTGCCGCTTTCGATATTTCCGGCGGGCGCGCCACGTACTGAGTTTATCTACCTCCCTTGCGCCCGACGCGCCGTTCGGCGCATTCTGGACGAAAGATAAAAAGACGTCTGGGAGGACGGAATGTCGAAGAAGCCCAAAGTGGCCACCAAGGCGGGCAAGCCCGTCAAAGGCGAGTTGCGTTCGCGGCTGTGGTTCGACAATCCCGACAACCCCGGCATGACGGCGCTCTATCTCGAGCGCTATCTGAACTACGGCCTCACGCTCAAAGAGCTGACC
>JANYFF010000472.1 GCA_025362825.1 Polaromonas sp.
CGGCTTGCTATCACGGAAGAAGCGGAAATGCGCAAGAAATTCGGTACCGAGTTTGATGCCTATGCGGTACGTACACCGCGCTTCTTTCCGAAGCTGGGTTCGTCCAGCCAGCCAGAGCACCTTGTGTAATGGACTTTCTGGCCACGGCAAAAACAATAGCCATACATTGGAGACTACAACGTGCCGTTGATTGACCCTGGATTCAGATACACGTGGATGCTGTGGGCCGCGGCCTTTCTCGTACTTTGGGCGATTGTGTTTGTTGCACGATCATCACTGCGTCGTCGCATGCTGTGGGCCGGCTTCCTGACCGCGCCCTTCGGTCTGACCGAACCCCTTTTCGTACCCGCATATTGGAACCCGCCCAGCCTATTCAATCTGGCCCAGCGCACGGGCTTTGATATCGAGAGCCTCATTTTCTGTTTTGCTATCGGTGGCCTGGGAGTCGTTGGCTATAGCGCGCTGGCACCGGTTCCGCTTCGACGCATGGATCACCACGCTCGCTCGTTACCACAGCATCGTTGGCATTTGCTCGCGCTGGCAAGCCCGTTTTTTGCATTCGTGGCGCTCTATTTTATTGATTGGAATCCCATTTACCCTGGTATTTTTGCACTGGCTGTTGGTGCTGTTGCGGCCCTGTTGTGCCGGCCAGATCTTTGGCGCAACACGCTGTATGGCGGCGGCGTGTTCCTGGCTCTGTACGCTGTCTTTCTGCTAGGCCTTAAGTGGATTTGGCCGGGTTATATCGAAGCGGTTTGGAATGTGAAAGCCTTGATGAATTGGCGGCCAGCTGGATTACCGACTGAAGAGTTGTTGTTCGGTGCCGCCTTCGGTATGTACTGGAGCAGCGTTGTCGAACATCTGTCATGGCGACAGCGCGATGTTGCTGTGGTGCGTGCAGTCATGGCTAACGGGAGATTGGTTCAATGAAAACCTTGCAACCAATCCCGATAACTGACGTCATTGAGCCTGCAGCAGTGAGCACCGCCCCCATGGATTCGTCACGTCGCGTATGGATCACGGCTACAACAGTTTTGGGTGGTACTGGTCTCGTCGCCACGGCCGTACCTTTCGTGACTTCACTGGCACCGAGCGAAAAGGCGCGCGCACTAGGCGCTTCAGTTGAGGTCGATCTTCAGGGCATCGTGCCTGGCGAACTCAAGATCGTCGAATGGCGTGGCAAACCGGTGTTCGTACTCAAGCGTTCACAGGCCATGCTCGATGCACTGGCGCGGCATGACGACCTGCTTGCCGATCCCACATCCCGGCGTTCAATTCAGCCCGAGTCCGCCCGAAACGCTTTGCGTTCCCTGGTACCGAATCTGGCTGTACTCGAAGCCGTGTGCACCCACCTCGGATGTATCCCCAGTTTTCGTCCGGTAGCCGGCTCAGCCGACCTTGGCGAATCATGGCCCGGTGGCTTTTACTGCCCCTGCCACGGGTCCAAATTCGACTTTGCTGGCCGCGTTTTTAAAAGCGTTCCAGCACCGACCAATCTCACCGTGCCGCCCTACGAAATTGTTTCTGATTCGAAGCTGCTTATCGGCGTCGATACGAAAACCTGACCATTCAACCCCTAAGGAGAACTCGCCATGCAAACGCTTAACTTCGATATCAACGGTATGACCTGCGGAGGCTGCACCGCCAGTGTCCAGCGTGCGCTCAGCAAACTAGATGGTGTTAGCCATGCCGAGGTTACGCTGCACCCCGGCGCGGCGACCGTGGTGGTTGACCCCGCTCGCGCGTCGCCCGTTCAGATTCAGGCGGCAATCGCCCACCTTGGCTATTCCGCCAAGGCAAGACCAACAGCGCAGAACGAGCAGGCACCATCATGAGCAAGAAAAATCACAAAAAACACGCTGACGGCGAGGCAGGCGCGACAGCTGCTAAAACATCTGGAGCGCCCACGTCAGAGACCGGCTCGGCTGAAGAGCCCATCTCACGCGACGACTATCAAGACCAGCTACATCTACTTCAAGTCGAGCTTGTAAAGCTGCAGCGCCACTTCATTGGATGCGGCGACAGGATTTTGGTGCTCCTTGAGGGGCGCGATGCTGCAGGCAAGGACGGCGGCATCAAGCGAATCGTCGAATATTTGAGCCCTCGGGAAACCCGGGTAGTGGCGCTTGGCAAACCGTCTGACCGGGAGCGCAAGGCCTGGTACTTTCAACGCTACGTCGCTCAACTCCCCGTTGCTGAAGAGTTCGTCCTGTTCAATCGCAGCTGGTACAACCGAGCCGGCGTGGAGCATGTGATGGGTTTCTGCTCCAAGGAAGAGCATGAAGAGTTTATGCAGTCGGTACCAAAGTTCGAGGAGATGCTTGTTAATTCTGGTGTCAAGTTACTCAAATACTACCTGGACATCGGCAAGGCTGAACAAACGAAGCGTCTCGCGGAACGCCAGCGCGATCCACTCAAGCAATGGAAAAGCAGTCCGATTGACGCGGTTGCCGTAAAACACTGGAAGGCATATTCTGATGCGCGCGACGACATGCTGCAACGCACGCACACCGCCATCGCTCCCTGGCACGTTATCCGCACTGACAACAAACGTCTTGCACGTTTGAACCTGATACGGGACATGTTGTCGCGGCTGCATTACGAGGGTAAAAAAAGCAAGCTCGTGCAGCCCGACCCGAATATAGCGTTCGAGTTCACCCCCGAGTGCATCTTTGCCAAGCGTCTGGCGCGCTGACCTACTCACCGTCGAAACGAAGCTATGACAACATTTAGTTTTAGCGCACAGGAGCCAGTGGCTGTTCCAGCAATCGACGCCGAACTGCAGAAATTGCAGCAGGAGACGTTTGGCTACTTCCTGCATGAAACGAATCCTGTCAATGGCCTGGTGATCGACAAGACAGCACCGAATTGGCCTGCCAGCATCGCTGCCACCGGCTTGGCGCTCGCGTGCTATCCGGTGAGTGTGGAGCGCGGCTTCATGACCCGGGCCGCAGCGGTGGAACGGACACTGACGACGTTGCGATTTTTCTGGAATAGCTCGCAAGGCCCTGAGCCGGACGCCACTGGTTACCAAGGCTTCTACTACCACTTCCTCGATATGCAGACGGGTCGGCGCGCCTGGCAATGCGAGCTGTCAACCGTGGACAGTGCGTTTCTGTTGGCGGGCGCGCTGACAGCCGCTCAGTATTTTGACGCCGACAACCCTGACGAGGACGAGATCCGCACGCTTGGCGACGCTCTGTATCGTCGCGCCAACTGGGCGTGGGCGCAGGATGGTGGTGCCACTGTGACCCATGGCTGGAAGCCTGAGAGCGAGTTCATTCCTTACCGATGGGAAGGCTACGACGAGGCACTCCTGCTCTATGTGCTGGGATTGGGCTCGCCAACGCATCCGTTGCCCGCAGAAAGCTACCCGGCGTGGGCTGCCACCTACCATTGGATGCAAGGTGATGACAAGCGGAGCGGGCAAGGCTATCTTTACGCAGGCTCCCTGTTTACGCACCAGCTTTCGCATGTCTGGATCGATTTTCGCGGCATCCAGGATGCCTTCATGCGCGGCAAGGGCATCGACTACTTTGAGAACAGTCGCCGCGCCACTTACGCGCAGCAGCAATATGCGATTCGCAACCCTCACAAGTTCGAGGGCTATGGTGACCACTGTTGGGGCATCACGGCGAGTGAATGTCCCGGACCCGGCACGCTGAAGGCGGGCGGGATCGAACGTGAATTCTTCGGTTATCTGGCTCGTGGCGTGCCCTGCGGGCCAGATGACGGCACGGTGGCGCCGTGGGCGGTCGTCGCATCTCTTCCTTTCGCGCCCGAGATCGTGTTGCCGACTTTGGAACACTGCATCCATCAGGCCAAGCTCACTCAATTTAATTCATACGGTTTCAAGGCAGCGTTTAACCCGTCGCATCCGGGGGAGCCTGGCAACCCTTACGGATGGTGGGTATCCCCTTGGCATTTTGGGCTTAACCAGGGTCCGATCATTTTGATGATCGAGAACTACCGGTCAGGCTTGTTGTGGCAGTTGATGCGAAGTTGCCCGTACATCGTTGGCGGCTTAAAGCGGGCTGGTTTTTCCGGCGGGTGGCTTCAGACTTGAAGCTATCTGCGAGTTGGCATTGAACCCAGCCATTTTAATGGGTTGCAACATCTCATCAGGAGAATGACATGACAACAACGAATGTTTCACAGCCGAACTTTCTCGGCATATCGCCAGCTGTGAGAAGGGCTCAAACGGCCATGCAACGCCCTGAAGTGCAGGCGATGTTACGCAGACTTTCCGAGTTCGATCTCGGTATTTTTATGCCGCATCAACACGACGAGCAAACGGGTGATTTCCAGCCTTTGCCCTACGACGTCTTGCAGGTGGAATCTGGCTGCCAGGTGTCGTTTCGAAACAGGGACGAGATCGCGGATCAGACAGATCGGTTTCTGCCTGTAGCTTGGCGTTGGCTTGATGGTGCGCTGGCGACAGCGGCCACTTGCGAAATGGTGACCCAAGAAGGAACGGACGGCAGTGGCATGTTGACCAAACACAAGAGGCCAAACGCGCACTGAACAGGGAATGACCATGAAAACAAGTGTTATTGAAGTACGCGACATGCTGTCGGTCTTGAGCGTCCAGGGCGTTGAAGATCGAATCGGTGAAGTGCCCGGCGTCGAAAACGTTACCGTCAATTTTTCTGCGGGTAACGCCACCGTTCGCTACGACGAAACCAGACTCGATATTTCGGACATCAAATCGGACGTACGTCAGCGCGGGTATGACGAGGCATCTGACCCAGCTACGCCTCCAGCATCTGCAAAAACTGCTCCCCCTAAGCTGGCAGCTGGTAAAGCTGCTGAGCCTGCGTCCACAGGCCCAGGCGCATCGACAGCAACGGAGACCAAATCACTAGGCGAAGCTTCGCCGACTGCAGCGCTGCCACCGGCACCGAAAGCTGAAGTTCCGGATAAGGCCACGCCGGATGTCAGCGAAAAGATGCCCATACCGGAAAAAAGCTAGGACGTCACGCGTTGTGCACTGTTGCAGACGTAGAACCCAACTCTTGGAGCCATCATGAAAACGAGTGTGATTGAAGTGCGCGACATGTTGTCGGTGCTCAGCGTTGAAGGGATCGAGAAGCGGATAGGTGAGGTGCCGGGCGTTGAAAGCGTCACGGTTAACTTTGCAGCACAGAACGCCACAGTGCGCTATGACGAAACCCGGCTTGAGGTCGGCGACATCAAGTCGGACGTTCGCCAGCGCGGGTACGCTTCGGCGGATGAGCCGCCGCCCAAGCACGAGGACGCGCCCAGGCCTGCGGAAAAGGCTGGCGGTCCATCACCGCCGCAAGAAGCAGCGGCCCCGGTTGTACCGACGGCGCCAGTCTCTGGTGAAAGCCCGCCAAAGGCGGACACCAAGCCGGTTCCGCCGGCAGATACAGCGCCGGAGGAAGCACCGCCCGGTGCCACCCCAGAAGCTGTACAGGCAGATCCACCAGCCGGTGAGGCACCGGACACTCATGAGCCCGGCCTGGTCGAGAAAGCGACTGCCTGGGTACGAGAGACTTTGAGCGGTGACGACAAGAACAAACCCGACGAGTCGGCCGCCGCGCCCGCTGCCGATGCACAGAAAGCTTCAAAGCCCACGGCCGCCGTGGGCGCTCCCGCTAACGCCCATGCTGGCCACGCCGGCCAGAAGCCATCCGCTGGTGCAGCCCCCTCAATGCCAGCGGAGATGGCCCATGAGATGGGTCACGACGGTATGGACCTGCCTGCGATGGTGCGCGATATGCGCAACCGCTTCTGGATCTGTCTGGTCTTTACCATTCCCATTTTTATCTATGCCCCGATGGGTGGAATGTTCGAGCCGCCAGCGCCACCGTTCGGGATGGAACTTAACCTCTGGCTGTTCTTCTTCTCAAGTGCGGCTGTTCTGTACCCCAGTTGGCCGTTCTTCGTGTCCGCCTGGCGAGCGCTCAAGGAGGGAACGCTGGGCATGGCCGCGTTGATCGTGATGAGTGTCGGCACCGGGTATCTGTTCAGCGTCGGCACGACGTTTATATTCAAGGAGGGTGGGCAGTTCTTTGAAGCGGTGTCGGTCCTCCTGGTGTTCATTCTGCTTGGTCATTGGCTGGAAATGCGTGCCCGGGCCGGTGCGTCATCGGCCATCAAGGCGCTGATGAATCTGACGCCCGCGAAGGCCAGCGTCATCCGCAATGGCACTGAAGTCGAAGTCGCCACCTCGGAAGTACTGGCAGGCGAGATCGTCGTGATACGGCCCGGTAACAAGATTCCGGTGGATGGCACAGTCCAGACCGGTGAATCGCTGGTCGATGAGTCAATGCTCACAGGCGAATCGATGCCTGTTCAAAAAGGGCCTGGCGCGACCGTGGTCGGTGCGACGATTAACAAGAGTGGCAGCTTTCGCTACAAGGCGACCAAGGTCGGGGCCGACTCTGCGTTGGCGCAAATCGTCAAGCTGGTGCAGGAGGCACAGAACTCCAAGGCGCCGGCTCAACTTCTGGCCGACAAGGCAGCGCAATGGCTCGTGATCGCCGCCATCGTCATCGGTCTTGCGACCTTCGCGGCTTGGTTCTTCTGGATCGGCCAGCCGCTCCTATTTGCGGTCACCATGACCATCACGGTCTTCGTGATTGCCTGTCCCGACGCGTTGGGCCTGGCCACTCCGATGGCCGTCATGGTAAGCACGGGACTCGGTGCCGCGAACGGCATTCTGTTCAAGAACGCATCAGCGCTGGAAGATGCCACCAAGCTGGATGTCATCGTATTTGACAAGACCGGCACGCTGACAGTCGGTCAGCCCGAGGTGGTGGAGATCGTCACGGCGGAAGGTGCGTCTGAAGATGTGGTTCTGACCGCCGCTGCTGCCGTCGAGCAAGGTTCGGCCCATCCGCTTG
>JANYFF010000535.1 GCA_025362825.1 Polaromonas sp.
ACATGCCGCGTCGATTGCCGAGCTGCGCGATGGCGGCTTGCTGGCCGTCTGGTTTTCTGGTTCTCGCGAAGGGGCTGGCGATGTGACGATCCAGTCCGCACGCATGGATCCCGCAACGATTCAATGGGGTCTGGAAAGAACAGTATTTGATCGCTTGCACCTGCAGCGGGGCCTCTGGCGCTATGTCAAAAAACTGGGCAACCCGGTGGTAGCGCGCGCGCCGGATGGCTCACTCTGGCTGTGGATGGTGAATGTGTCACTCGGTGGCTGGGCGGGGAGCGCCATCACCTGGGCGCGGTCTGCGGATGACGGTGTTACGTGGAGTGCGCCGCGCCGGCTAGTAACATCGCCTTTCCTGAACGTCAGCACCCTCGTCAAAGGTGCGCCTGTCGCCATGGCGGATGGACAGATGGGCTTGCCGGTGTACCACGAGTTCATTACGAAGTTCGGCGAGGTGCTACGCCTCAGCGCGGCGGGTCAGGTGGTCGACAAGCTACGGATTCCTGGTAGCCAGTCCAGCCTTCAGCCGGTGTTGCTGGTGAGTGCCCCACTGAAGGCACAAGCCTTTATGCGCTCTGGTCGTGCTGAAAAAATAATGCTGTCTTCGACAGACGATGGCGGCAGGACATGGACACCAGCCCGGCAAACGAGTTGGCCCAACCCCGATTCGGCACTCGCTGGGGTGGTGACGAATCAGGGAGCGCAATGGCTGGCATTGAACCCGACAGCCGCGGGACGTGAAACGCTGGCCATGTTGCATGCGCCTCCTGGCGCCAGCTTCGACGGCGCTTCTCCGTGGATGGTTGAACGGTCTGTGGCTGCCAGCCTGTCGGTTGCCGCGTTCGCCAGCGCGCTTGGCGATGAACTCAAGGCTCGCGGTGCCAGCGATGCACAGACGCAAGCTTATGTTTCAAGCGCCGTGCGGCAGCTCTGCAACCAGGGCAGTTGCTCGCACGAGTTTTCTTACCCCTATTTATTGCAAACCCGCGATGGCTTTATTCATCTGGTTTACACATGGCACCGCACGCGCATCAAGCACATCCGCTTTGATCCCCTGCAAACTGATTTAACGACCGCACCGGCCGCCGCACATGTTTCCACCACTCACTGATCTGGCTGCCCTCTTGGGGATAGACCTTGTGGTTTGTGCGGCGTGCTTGCGCCTTTTGAACCTGTGGCGTGGGCCGTCGTACAGCGTCAGGCCGTGGACCAAATGGGCTGCCGCAGTTTGTGTTGTGTTGTTGTGGATGCCGGCAGGCGCGGCCGCCTTGCCGGTGCTGGCCTATATTCGCGGCGTCACTTCGGACCTGAGCATCACATTTGTGGCGCTGGCTTGCACAAGCCTGTGGGTACAACTGCGCGGTCTGCCGGGCTTGCCGGGGCGCGAGCGGGCGGTAGTGTTTTATTCGGTCGCTGTTGCTGCAGTATTTTTATACCCTCTTGCTCTGGGCTGGGGTGATTGGGATGCCTATCGGTCTGGCTGGGGTGCGCCCGGGATGTTGCTGGCGCTGTTGGTGCTGGCAGTGGGCTGCGTGGCCAGGGGTCTGCGGCTGCTGCCAGCGTCAATTGCACTGGCCTTGCTGGCGTGGACTGCAGGCTTGCTGGAGTCGACCAATCTTTGGGATTACCTTGTGGACCCCTGGCTGGCGACAGGTGCAATCGTTTATTGCGCTAAAGCCATTGTCGGGAAGTTGCTGGTGCGCCTTGGCGTGCTACAACCCTGACCGCGAGCTGTTCAGCTTTTCTTAAAATGGGCGCTCGCCTTCAAGGCGCCTTTTGCCTTTTGATAACCGGAGTTATTCCTTGAAACCGTTTGCTTTTGTTTTTCCAGGTCAGGGTTCGCAATCCGTCGGGATGCTGGACGCCTGGGGCGATCATCCTGCCGTCGTCCAGACATTGGCCGAAGCGTCTGAAGCCCTTGGCCAGGATGTCAGCCTGCTCATCAAGGAAGGTCCCAAGGAGTTACTGGCCCTGACCACCAATACCCAGCCGGTGATGCTGGTCGCTGGTGTGGCAGCCTACCAGGTGTGGATGGCCGAGACGGGCATTGCGCCCGCCGTGGTGGCCGGACATTCGCTGGGAGAGTACGCCGCGCTGGTGGTATCCGGCGTCCTTACCTTGGCGCAGGCCGCGCCACTGGTGCGGTTTCGCGCACAGGCCATGCAGGATGCGGTACCCGTCGGGGTGGGCGCCATGGCTGCCATCCTGGGCATGGATGCTACAAAAATAATAGCTATATGTGCAGGAATTACGGGGGCTACAGACCAAAACGGCATTGAAGTTGTCGAGGCAGTTAATTTCAACGACCCTTTGCAAACCGTTATTGCCGGCAGCAAGGCCGCTGTTGACAAGGCCTGCGAGGAACTCAAGGCTGCGGGTGCCAAGCGAGCGCTGATCCTGCCGGTTTCTGCGCCTTTTCACTCTAGTCTGATGAAGCCCGCCGCCGAGAAGCTGAAGCAGAAGCTCGCTGAAACCTCTTTCGCTGCGCCGCAGATCCCGGTAGTCAACAATATCGATGTGGCCGTGGAAACAGATGCAGATCGCATCAAGGCAGCGCTTTATCGCCAGGCTTTTGGTCCGGTCCGCTGGGTTGAATGCATCCAGGCCATCAAGGCAAAAGGCGTTGTCAACATCGTTGAATGCGGTCCGGGTAAAGTGCTGGCAGGTCTGGTGAAAAGAATTGATCCCGAATTGACGGGTGCCCCCCTGTTTGATGTGGCCTCGCTGGCTGCAGTGAAGGAGATACTGGCATGAGCGAGACAAAATTTGAAGGCCAGGTCGCACTGGTCACCGGCGCCTCGCGCGGCATAGGCGCGGCCATTGCGATGGAGTTGGCCCACAAGGGCCTGAAAGTCATTGGTACGGCTACCACCGATGAGGGCGCTGACCGGATCACCCATGCATTGGGGGCCTTTCCGGGCTGCGCCGGCAAAAACTTGAATGTGAATGATGCAGCAGCAGCCGAAGCCCTGATAGACGCCATCGTCAAGGAGCATGGCGGCCTGCACATCCTGGTCAACAACGCCGGCATTACACGCGACATGCTGGCCATGCGCCTGAAGGATGATGACTGGGATGCAGTGCTCGACACCAATCTGAAGGCGGTTTTCCGGATGAGCCGCGCGGTGATGCGCACCATGATGAAGCAGCGCTACGGCCGCATCATCAGCATTACCTCCGTCGTAGGGGCGTCCGGCAATGCTGGCCAGTCGAACTACGCCGCTGCCAAGGCCGGCGTTGCGGGCATGACGCGCGCCCTGGCCAGGGAACTGGGTTCGAGAAACATCACGGTCAACTGTGTGGCGCCTGGTTTTATCGAAACCGACATGACGGCCAAACTGCCTGAAGAACAACAAAAGGCGTTGCTGGGGCAGATTCCCCTTGGCCATCTGGGCAAACCGCAGGATATTGCGCACGCCGTGGCCTTTGTGGCGAGCCCCCAGGCCGCTTACATTACAGGTCAGGAAATCCATGTCAATGGCGGCATGTATATGTAGTGCCCGATCAAATTTACCGGTGTTTTAGGTGTGGACGGTTCTTTAAGGGGCGGCTCCACAGAGGGAAAACACCGGAAATCGACGCCGGTTTTTATTCGTCCGGCGCAGCGCCTGGAGAGACCACTCTAACGCGCTAAAATCACGGATTAATTCACAACCCTTAGAGGGAACTATGAGCGATATCGAAGCACGTGTTAAGAAAATCATTGCAGAGCAACTTGGCGTGGAAGAAAGCCAGGTCACCAGCGAAAAGGCTTTCGTGGCCGATTTGGGTGCTGACTCACTTGACACCGTAGAACTGGTGATGGCTCTGGAAGACGAGTTCGGCATCGAGATTCCGGACGAAGATGCCGAAAAGATCACCACCGTGCAAAACGCGATTGACTACGCCAATACGCACCAAAAGGCTTGAGGCCAGGAATTGAGGCCGTGGGTCTCTCACCCGCGGCTTTGCCGTCATCAAACCTGAAAAGCCTTTCGCAGGCTCTTCAGGTTTTTTTCAGGATCACTCAATGAGTCGTCGTCGTGTCGTCGTGACAGGTTTGGGGTGCGTCAGCCCGGTGGGTAACACCGTGACGGAGTCGTGGGACAGCCTGCTGGCCGGAAAGCCGGGCATTGACCTGATCACGCAATTTGATGCCAGTACCTTTGCCTGTAAATTTGCAGGTGAGGTCAAGGGTTTCAATATCACGGACTACATCCCCGAAAAAGAAGCGCGCCACATGGACCGCTTCATTCATCTGGGACTTGCCGCGGCATTTCAGGCGGTGGCTGACAGCGGCCTGTCGACCGGCGACGCATTGGGCGATGAAATGGCGACTCGCATCGGCTGCAATATCGGCTCCGGCATTGGCGGATTGCCGATGATTGAACAGACGCACTCCGAACTGGTGAACCGCGGCCCGCGCCGCATCTCGCCGTTTTTTGTGCCCGCGTCCATCATCAACATGATTTCCGGCCATGTATCGATCAAGTTCGGTTTCAAAGGTCCCAACCTCGCGGTTGTCACGGCATGCACCACCGGACTGCATGCAATCGGCCTGTCGGCCCGCATGATCGAATATGGTGATTGCGACGTGATGGTCGCCGGTGGCGCCGAATCCTGTGTTTCGCCGCTGGGCATTGGCGGCTTTGCGTCTGCTCGTGCCTTGTCTACCCGCAATGACGATCCTAAAACGGCATCGCGCCCTTGGGATAAAGACCGTGACGGGTTTGTGCTGGGCGAAGGTGGCGGTGTCGTGGTGCTCGAAGAATACGAGCATGCCAAGGCGCGGGGCGCGAAAATTTATGCAGAAGTGATCGGCTTTGGAATGAGTGCCGACGCCTATCACATGACCGCCCCCGACATTGATGGTCCGCGCCGTTCTATGGCGATGGCGCTGAAAAATGCCGGCGTCAATGCCGACCAGGTGGGTTACCTCAACGCACACGGCACCTCGACGCCACTCGGTGATTTGAACGAAACCAACGCCATCAAGGCTGCATTTGGCGATCACGCAAAAAGCCTGGTGGTCAGCTCTACCAAGTCGATGACAGGCCATTTGCTAGGTGGGGCGGGGGGTATCGAGTCGGTGTTTACCGTGCTTGCGCTGCACCACCAGAAGATCCCGCCGACCATCAATATCTTTAATCAGGATCCCGAATGCGATCTGGATTACTGTGCCAATACAGCGCGGGATGCCAATATTGAAATCGCCGTGAAAAACAATTTCGGCTTCGGTGGCACCAACGGCACGCTGGTGTTCAAGCGCGTTTGAAGCGGTTTTTTCGCCCTCGTCATTGCCTGACAACCACCGTAGGTACTAGCCGCCTTGATCACCCATAACGCCCCGCCGGTCGTCTATCCGATTGGGCGTTCCCGTTCACAGGGCCTAGTCTTGCTAACTCTGTGGTGCGCAGGTGCACTGGGTGTGGCGCTTTGGGCCCAGGCGACACGCGTAGTTGACTGGCGAATCCTGTGTGCTATTGCTGCTGTGTTGCTGTCCGGTGCTGCAGCTCATACAGGCTGGAAGAACTCACCGGTGGGCCAGCTGGCGTGGGACGGTCAATCCTGGCGCTGGGAAAGTCCGGGCTACCAGACCGGGGTGGCCGAGCAAACGCTGTCTGTAGTCGCTGATTTCCAGAACCTGTTCATGCTCCGGCTGGAAAACCAGGCCAGCGCGCGCTTGTGGCTTTGGACCGAGCGGGGCGCCTTTCCTGCACGATGGATGGATTTGCGCCGCGCGGTGTACTCACCGCACAGGGTGTCCCCGGCTGGTGACTGGAAGATAAATCCATGAGCGCCGACGAGATCCCCGCCAGCCTAGAGAAAGCTATCGACAGCGATGCCATGCTGGTCGAACGTACCGTCGCGGGCGATCAAAAGGCGTTTGAACTGCTGGTGATCAAGTACCAGCGCCGCATTCAGCGCCTGATTGGCCGCATGGTCCGGGACGTTGACCTGGTCGAAGATATTGCCCAGGAGACATTTATCCGGGCTTACCGGGCCCTGGCCCAGTTTCGCGGAGATGCCCAGTTTTACACCTGGCTCTACCGTATCGCCGTGAATACAGCCAAAAAAGCGCTGATGGATCTCAAGCGAAATCCGA
The DNA here is from genome assembly GCA_025362825.1 of Polaromonas sp. Lineage (GTDB taxonomy): Bacteria > Pseudomonadota > Gammaproteobacteria > Burkholderiales > Burkholderiaceae_C > Polaromonas. The sequence goes on from JANYFF010000535.1 coordinate 6,086, forward strand.
CTATTTCGGAAAATTCATTCAAATCAGGCGATGACGATGAAACTTCCCCCCTTGAGAACGAACTAACCAGTTCAGAAACGCCAGATGCCGTGCTGGCCAGCAAGGAAATCGCCGAAATGGTGAATGCGGCCATGGAGGCCTTGCCCGAAGAGTTGCGCCAGGCCATCACCCTGCGTGAGATTGAAGGACTGAGCTACGAAGAGATATCTGAAGCCATGAATTGCCCGATTGGTACGGTACGGTCCCGTATTTTCCGGGCGCGTGAAGCGATTTCAGAACGGGTCAAGCCCCTGCTGGAAAACCAGTCGGGGAAGCGCTGGTGAAATCCTTTGGAATAGACCGGAACCAGCAAGCCGCCCACGAGTACCAAGCGATGGCCAGAGCCATCATGTCTTCCTGAAAGCCGAACAGCCTAAAGCCATGAATACCATCAATCCATCCACACAAACCTGTGAACTTCTGTCTGCGCTGGCTGATGGCGAGTTGCACGGCGACGCTTTCAAGGCTGCCATTGAAGCCTGCGCGCAGGATGAGGTTCTGGCGAGCTGGGGCGCGTACCACCTCATTGGCGATGTGTTGCGGCAACCTTCGCTGGTGATACCGTGCGCTGACATGGAATTCCTCAGTCGCCTGAACAAGCGGCTTGAGCGTGAACAAATAGCGGCAACTGCACCAGCCTCCGGTGTACAGGAGGTTGCTGCGCGAGCCCGGGCGATGCCTGAGGCCGATGTACTTCATTACCGGGGTCCAGCTGTCAATGATGGCAACTTCAAGTGGAAACTGCTGGCTGGCTTCGCGTCCCTTGCCGCGGTATCAGCCATTGCGTGGAACGCCGCAGGCCTGTCGGCACCGTCCGCCGCACCACAATTGGCACAGGCATCCAATGTCCAGCCTGTACTGGTGGCATCGCCGATGGGCCCAATGGTGCGTGATGCAAGGCTTGAAGAGCTCCTTCTGGCGCACCGGCAACTGGGCGGTAATTCGGCGTTGCAGGCGCCATCCGGATTTCTGCAAAACGCTGCGTTTGAAGCACCCCGGGACGCCAGGCGTTGAGAGTCTGCTGGCTGCCAAGCTTCAAAACACCATGAATTCCAAGCTATTTCGCCTCCTTGCCCTTGCAATATGGGCACCTCTAGCTATCAATTATGTAGCGGCAGAGGGTTCACAACCGCTGCAGGCAGGGGCAGGTGCCCCCGGTGTCGCGGCCGTTGAGTCCAGAAACCTCAATGACTGGCTGATGCGCATGCATGAGTCATCAAAGAAACGGGCCTATATCGGCACCTATGTTGTCTCGTCTGGCGGCACCATGTCCAGCGCCAAGATATGGCATGTGTGTGAAGGCAATCAGCAGATGGAACGCGTGGAAACGCTGACGGGCGCCCCCCGCTCGATCTTCCGGCACAACGACCGTGTCGTGACCTTCATGCCGGACCACAAGGTGGTTCGCACCGAAAAACGCGATTCGCTGGGCCTGTTTCCTGAGTTGCTTCAGGCTACTGACAACCGCCTCGCGGACTTCTACAAAATCAGGCCTGAGGGCGTGGACCGGGTGGCCGGCGTTGAGGCGGACGTGGTTGTACTCGTGCCAAAGGATGCC
>JANYFF010000550.1 GCA_025362825.1 Polaromonas sp.
TATTCGTTCGAGCAGGGGCTGTCAAAACGCCTGCTTGAACCGCACGAACTGTTTGCACCCGAATCGCTGGAGGCCTTCAAGATCTGAAGGCCTGTGCCAGCTACTTGACGGTAATCTGAATCGACGAGCTCATCGGGGCACCGTAGGACTGGTGGGCGCCGTTGGCAAACTGCGAGGTCAGCCTGTACTGGCCCGGCGGCAGGGTGATGGTGGCCTCTGTTTGCCCGGCACCGAAATGCCGGTGCTGGTCATCAAAGGGCACAGACTCGCCTTTAGGTACCGGCATTTGATTGATCAGCAAATGGTTGTGTCCGCTGTTTGCCACGATGGCCCCGGCAGGTGCAACCGCCATGCCCTTCACGCCAAACCGGACCTTGAATGTGGTGCTAACCGTCGCGCCTTCAGCGGGCTCCAGCAATGAAACAGATTGAGCGGGTGCGGGCGTAGCGCAGCCGGCCAGCAAAGCCACGGTGAGGCAAGCCAGGGTTGCGCCTGCAAGCAGGCGGCTACGGGAAGTGCGTGTAAAAAAAGCCATGGAGATCTCCAGAACATGTGGCTATCGTCAAACGGTTGAGATGAACCGCAGATGGCTCAGCATAACGCGCAGCACCGTGTTTGAAAATCGCAAAAACCCGTAAATCAAATAGCTATTATTTTGATAGCTAAAGGTGACCGAAATACGAGGGCTAGCGGTACTATTGATACCGTTTCAGCGGACTTCGCGTACGGTTTTCAGGCTGGCCGAAAATTTGGCTGAGCAATACGCTGGCGGACTGCCTGTAGCCGGCTTGCATTCGGCTTCACTGGCATAGGCAGACCGACTGACGGCCAGTGCCAGCGCCTGCATGCCAGTCGGCGATACAGCCAGGTCAAGGAAGGGTCCTGCAGTTTGCCCGACGAGTTGCGCAAGGTCGCGTTCGGTGCTTGAAAAAACCACCAGCAACTGGTCCTCACCAACCGGGCCGCCGGCCACAAGCTTCCAGCTGGGGCGCGGCAGGTCCAGTGTCTGGCCTGCACGCACGCGGTGGTCGCGGTCAACCACGTTCGGGAACAGCATCAGCGCATTCTTACCTTCTTCCGAAGTTTGGAAGATATAGACATAGCCATCTGCCGGCGCCTTGACCTTCATGCGAAGGGATTCGACATCAATCTTCACGGTTTCAGGTGTATCCACGACCACCACAGACTTCGGGTCCGCATGCGATGCGATGGCCGCAAAAGCCTGCTGCGGATTGACCACCTGCGGCCAGCCCTGGGACGTCAGCGCGTTGCTGACGGCTGCTGCCTTGGGCGATGCCGGGCGGTTGGCCAGCGTGCCCTGGGCGGCGCTGGCCAGCAGTTGCTGCTTGACTGCGGGGCTCAGGTCGGCGCGTACCGGCCGGGTGCTGAGGTCGCCGGTGATGGTCATGTGGTGCGGCTTGAACATCGTGACATTGGCCAGTGATCGCTCAATGCCCTGCTGTGCGCAGGCACGGATGGCTTCAACGGTTTTGACCTCGTCGTTGGAAGGCACCATGCAGCGCAGGAAATTGGAAGTCGCCAATCCGCCGTTCTGCGCGTCATCGAGCGAGATTTCATCGGCCCTGGCCGCTGCGGCATAAATGTAGCGGTTACCGGTGGCCCGCGTGCCGGCCGGCGGCTGCAGCATGTTGACGATTTCACTGCAGTTGGAGACATCGCCAATGGCGACGAACTTGGGCGTGAAGCGCTGCTGGCCCGAGACGGCGCGGGTCGATGAGAGTCCGCCAGAATGGCAGGAGTCGAAAAACACAAACAGGCCATCGGTGATTTTGGCCAGGGGCTGCAGCAGCTGCGACATCTCTGCGCTGGTAAGGGCCTGCGCATCGTAGGTGATCAAGCCCTCGACGCAGCGCCCTGGCTTGTCAGGATCGGCCTGTCGGCTTCCGTGCCCGCTGTAGTAGACCAGTACCGGGTCGCCTTCATTTATTTCCTTGGCCAGCTGGGTCAGGATAGCGGTCATCGAGGCCTTGGTGAGCTGCTCGTCGCGGTAGATCGAGATGCGGTCTTCAGAAATGCCCATGAGCTGCGCCATCGCAACGGCGCTGTTCATGTCGTGGGGCACGCCATCCAGCGTCGGGATGCCCTTGCCGGCCTGGTAATGTGAAATCCCGAAGACCACCGCCCGCCCGCGGCTGACGCGTACAGGGGCAGTGGGCAGGCTCGCCGCCAGAGCCTTTTGAAGGGCCGCAAAAGGGGATACAGACGGCGCAGCCGCGGAAGGGGATGTGTCGGTGACGACGGGAGCAGGCGGGGCAGCAGGTGTGGGTGTATCAACTTTTTCGATGAAGGCACGGGAGATCCAGCCTTCCTTGCCATTCCAGCGGACCTTCCACCAGATGCCATCGCGCTGCAGGAACTCAACCTTTTCGCCGCTGGGCACGGACCCGACGGACGTCGCGAAAAGTTTGGGTTCCGTGTACAGGTCGTGCCCCGGAAAAGTCACCACGCCGTACACCGTCTGCGCCAGCGCTGGGAGCGCGAGCAGCCACAAAAGTGCAGCCAGCGCAAAGCGCCAAGGTTTGAGATTATTCGAGTGCATAAACGGGTACATCCTTTCCGAAATTCATGAGCAGGGGCTCCTGGCTATGCCGAAGGGCATGCGCGACGCTCATGGTCATGCGCCGTGCGAACTCGCCCAGTTTGTTGATGGTAATCACTTTGTCGCCATCAGCGTCCGGCCGGCTGGTGTTCAGGCCCTGAAGCAGGGTATACGTGAAGAGGCCGTTGCCGTGGTAGCCGTCAATGGCTTCTTCAGTGGCACTGGCGGACGCGAAAACATGCAGCCCCATGTTGCGTGCCAGCACTGACAGGCGTGCATCATAGAGGCCGCGCACCAGGGAGTTGACGCCGCCCGCATGGCAGGTGTCAAGAATGACAAACTGGTTGAAGGCCCTAATCTGGCGCGACGCCTCCAGGATGTTTCGGGTCGAGAACAGGCTGGCTTCGTTGCTCTTGCCGTCCCAGTCATGCAGCACGATGCCATATTGCTCGTTGCGGTCCAGCGTGCCGTGGCTGGCAACAAACCAGACCAGCAAGTCGTTGGGACGGATCTCGGTTTGCAACTGCTTCAGTGTTTCATCCAGTCCGCTGCGCGTGGCCTGCTCGTTGTGCAGCATCTTCACAATCACGGGCGCACTGCGGTAGGCACTGCCCAGCCGGTCGCGCAGGGCCGCGGCGAGGTCGGTCGAGTCCTTGACGGCATAGTGCAGCGTTGGTGCAAAGTTGGGGTTTCTGAAAATATCCACACCGACGGCCAGCACAAACACACGCGGTTCCGGTGCCGTGCCTTTGACGTCCAGCGTGCGCGTTACGGGCCGCGAATTAAGAGTTCCGGCACCGTTGAAACCGATGATGGAAAACGAATTTTCGCCGGCGACCAGCTCGACCTCGACCTCGCCCGACAACTGCTGCAAAACAGTCGGGGCTGTGGCTGCCTCGGGTGCCCGGGGTTCTTCAAGGCGGAAGCCGCGTGTGACGACGGGACTGCCGTTGGCCGTGTCTTGTACCGGGGCGGCGGGCCCGGCCTCTGCCGGCGAAGGTACCACCACGACACGGCTGGCAAGACCCGACCTGACGACCGCGCGGTTCAGGACTTCAACCAGTTTGCCGTTGTGCAGCACCCGGACTTCACCGACACCACCACCCTGCGTGAGTGCCTGCAAATTGAGTTTTATTTTCTGGCCAGCTCCTGGCACTGTACCTTCCGGGAGCCTGAGGGTTACCTGCGGCGGCGGTTGCTTGAGCGCATCCTGCAAGGTCACAGAAATCAGCGAATCAATGGGCTGGCCCGACAGCCTGCGCTCCACGATATCTGGCCGATAGAACACATCGTAAAACTGGTCGATGCCATAGACCTTGCCGGCCATGCGGACGTTGACCCAGCGGTCACCCTCCTGGGAGGCGACAAAGTAGCCCTCGGGGATGATGGTGATCCACTCGCCGGTGTCAAAGCGGATCATGCGTGCGATCTCGCTGCCGTCGGCCGTGGACAGCAGACGCACCGAGCCGTCACCCGCGCCAGCGGCAACGCGCTGGTCTTTTGCCATGAAGCTCAGAATGTCAGGGCTGGGGCTGGCCAGTTGCTGCGCCCACTTTTCTACCGGTGCTGCGTTTTCCGGCCAGGACCACAGGATGGTCACGCCAGACAGGTCGGCGGTGGCAATGGCGTCGCCCTTGCCGTTGACCGCCAGTGCACGAATATTGCGATCGCCCTGGGAAGGCTGCACGCGGTATTTGCGCTTGTCCTCGCGCTTGTCCCACACCGCCAGTGCAACCGTACCGTCGGTGATGGCCATGTTGCCATCTGAATGGGCTACTACCTTATCTACGGTTACGTTGGGTGCAAAGTCCCAGCTGCGCGTGGTGTTTCCGCTGACCAGGTCGATAGCCATCAGGAAACCCTGATGGTCTTCGTTATAGGGCAGACCAGATTTTGTGCCGACCACCCAGAGTGTTGCGTCGTTCGCCGACACTGCCAGCGCACGCACCAGGCCCGGTGAAGCCATGTCGTAGCGACTGACCTGCGTGCCGTCAGCCAGGCGCTCCTGGATAAACAGCCGGGGTGACATTTTGCTGCTGGCCAGTTCTTCTTTCTTGCCGTTGGGTATGCCTGCGACGACGGTCCAGCGCTGGGAGGGCGACTGCGTGACCAGGTCGGAGCGGTAGCTGCCGGCGTGCTCCAGCCTGCTTATGGCAACCGGCGCAACCGGCGGCGTGATACCCGTCACCGAAGCCGGTATGACTGTGAAAATATCGTCCGGCTTGCCATCCCAGGGCTCGTAACCGAAGTGACGCAGCGAGACCTTGCCCTGGGCATCGACTGTCGCCTCGCGGACCAGGTTGGTGCGCACCGGCGCGAGCAGGATGGTGCCGGGAAACAGCGGTGCCACCGACCTAAAACGGCCCTGCGCATCAACGCCGAGGTCAGTGGTGGCGGCGCGTTGCCAATCCACCACGCGTTCCATTCTGCCTGTCTGTAAATCCCACATCGAGGCGCGTTGCACCTTGCTCACTAGTCCGCGCGACCCGTAGAGGAACTCGATACGCTTTTCCCTTTCAGGTGTCCAGTCTGCGTCGGTGCCGAACTCGCGGCGGATATCGGTGGCTTTGAGGAAAACCTCTGCAGACTCAACGCGTGGCCGACCGTCTGACACCAGCATCTTGCCCAGTGCGTCGCTCACCGCAAGCTGGCGTGGCGCCAGGCCACGGCTTTCCAGGGTCTGTACCAGACGCAGCCCCCTGGCCTCATCGAACTGGTAAACGCGGGCGGCTTCATCCCACATCGCCATGACGAGACGCACACCAATACCGGATTCGGCATTTGCAGGCTGCGAGAACGCCAGGCTGCCGCGCAGGAACGGCGTGCCGTTGACGTTGCGCTGATTGCGCATGTCTGCCAGTTGAGCACCGTCCGAGACGCGCCAGAGTCGCAGTGATTCGTTGTCCTTGATGTCTTTCATGCCGCCATTGAGCAGCGCATTCAGGTCGAGTTGCGCGGCAGTGGCCAGCAGCTTCCCGTCGGGCGAAAACGCCAGCCCGGCGACCACGCCGTTGTGACCCTTGAGGCGCAGCTTTTCAGTGCCGTCCCGGGTGCTAAGAAGCACCACATCCTTGGTGGTGGCGCCCTGCATGCTGCCGAAAGATACGGCCAGCGTCTCCCCGTCGGGTGATAAGGCCATGGCCAGGATCACTTCAGGCAGCCGCGCCAGCAGCGTGGCCGGTGCACTGATGCCCGGCTGCAATTTCAGGATGCTGCCATCCCTGCGTGCTACATAAGCGACAGACTGGTCGCGTGTCATCGCCATGACGGCGTTGTATACCGGTTGGTCCGGGGTTTCCCCAGCCAGACGCAGCGGGATGGTTTGCACCGGCGCAGCAGACCCCAGCGCCCAGCGAAGTAGCACCTCCTGGTCGCCCAGCGCCCACGCCCCCTTGCCGTCGGGCGTGGCGATCAGGTCAAGTATCTGGCCCTTGTAGCCCTCCCAGCGTTGCACCACCGAACCATCGACCCAGCGTGACATCACGATTGCATTGCCCTGACGCGGCCCGCCTGAGGAAAGCACGTTTTCGCTGTTGGGCGTAAATGCCAGGCCAAGGCACATGCCGACGTGCTGGTGGATCTGCCTGAATTGTCGACCGCTCGGTGCATCCCACCCCATCACCGGGCCGCCCGCATCGCATGTGGCGATGCGTTGGCCGTCGGGCGAGAAACGCGCCATGGTCGCGATCTGCGAATGCCCAGTCTGTACAAAAATCTCTGCACTGGCGGCGGTCGGATTGGCTTGTTGTGCACCCGCGATGACTGAGAAAAAAATCGCAGCAGCACAAAACCATTGACGACTCTTGCTGTCTGAAAAAATCATGTGTTCACCACCATTTGAGAAAACCTGCCAGGCCCATCACCCAGTTCAGGGCGACGGCAGTGGCGATCGTCGCAACTGAACTGACCATCATGGTGTGCACCCCGAGCCGGTGTGCGTCCACGCCTGCACGACCGGTCTGCGTGCCGGGCCATGCGTACAACATCGCTGCGAGGCTGCAGGCGAGGCCCAGCAGCGCGGCCGTGACGAGGCTGCGCAGCCAGTCGAGTGGGGAGACCAGGCTGAGTACGGCATCAATGGACTGGCCAAGGTCACCCACCGCCATGACGAAAGCTGCGGCGATGCCGATTAAAAGCGTCAGGGCGATCAGCAAAAAACTCGCGGCCGCAGTGACCGCGGCGTGTGCGGCAAGCAGGGGAACGCACGGATAAGCCGCGGGCGATGTTTGCATCAGGGCCAGTGCCTCGAATTCACCGCTGACGTGGCGTTGTGACAATTCCAGCGCCAGGGTAGGTGCCCGCTGCATCGCCAGTACCTGCGCGGCGGCCATGGGTGCAGCCTGGATAACCCATACCGGCCACAGGGTAGCCAATGCGGCAGAGTAGGAGCCGCCCAGCGCAGAGGGCAGGGTGACAAACATCAATACGCCCACCATAAGCGCAATCACCAGCAAGGCCGGCATGAGGTCTGCCAGTTGCGTATCGCGCTCTCGGCGCATGAGGGCGCGGGACAACGGCGGTCGCCAACAGCTGCGGTGCAGCCACAGCTGAGCCAGCGCATGGCCGCGCACCCAGAAAGCGCGTGGCAGCCAGAACGGGTGCGAGTCTATCGGGCCCATTGTTTGAGCGATTCTTCTTCTGGGCGTTCTGCAGCAAGGCTGCGCCACACCAGCAACGCGTCGTGCGGCAGGTCTTCGGTCTCCAGCATCACGGCATAAGCCACGCGTTGTGAAAAGCCTTCTGCCATCGGGGCAATGCGGGCGCGTCGTCCGTCGCTGCTGTCAATGACCCGAAAGCGCCCGCTGCGCGAGCCGCTCGAGGTTTCAGAAATGATGTCGGCACGCCACGTGTAGTCGCCCGCAGGCAGTGCGGTGGGCAGTGTCCATTGCATGGCGGTGGTCACGGTCTGGGCGACCGGCACGCTTGGCGATGGCTGGCCAAACACGCTGATTCGCACCGGCAGGGGCTCGGTCAGGTTCCACAGCAGGGTGGGACGGGTGGCCAGCACATCGACGTTGTTGGGGCTGACGATGCGCAGGGAGCCAATCCCGCGCATGACCAGGGCGCCCAAAGCCATACGCTGGCGCTGCGTGGGTTCTAGCTTGGCCATGGCCTGTGCAGACGGCGCAGGAACGCCATTTGCCTTTGGAACAGAACCCTGCAAGACGACTGGTTTATCAGCCTGCAGGCGATAGCGTCCCGGCCCCGAAAATTGCCATTCCTGTGACGTGGCGAGGTAAACCAGCGTGGCGCTTGCACCGCTGGCAAGCCTGACTTCTGCATCCGGCGGCAAATAGTCGAGAACGTTCAGTCGTGCCGACTTCCCGCCAGCCGCGACTTCGACATCACCAGTACGGTCAACCGCCATGGCAAGACCTTGCGCGTGAGCAACTGCAGTCAGCAAAAACAGGCAGCTGGTGACGCGGATAAAAAATGACTTGAATGGGCGAAAGTTCATGGTGTCGTTACCTCACAGTTAATGCATAAACGGGCAGCCCGGCAATGGCGGTTCGCGAAAGCCCTGAATCATTCACGGCGGCTGCGGTTGCTGCTGATACCAGCACCTGCGCCAGCGCTTCACCGGTGGCCGCCTGCGCGGCGAGCCAGACGGCATGGTCCACCGGTTCGCCAACCACAACAAAAGGGCTTGAGCGGTCCATGGGCGCCTGTCCGGTGATCACCGGCCCGGTGGCGATGCCGATGGACAGCCGCGGCAACGCATCGCTTCCGCGCGATACGGCGGCACCCCAGACCGGGTGTGAACGCGTGATGGCCAGCGCTGCTTCGAGCGCCGCACGCGGCGCGTTTCGGAGCGGCAATGGGGCTCCAAAATAAGCCAATACGCTGGTACCCTGAAATCGGTCTACCATGCCGCCAGTACGCTGTACAGCCTGTTGCACGGCTTCAAAATAACGGGACAGGGAACGCAGAGCGGCCTCCGGCGGGTCGTCGGTCAGGACAGGATTGTGTTCAGGAATTTGCACCCACATGACAGTTGCCTGCTGCCGGTGCGGTGCCAGCTCGCCCACGCCGTTGTTAAGGTCGGAAGCCAGCACGCGCTGCAACAGGCGGGGATTGACGTGGCCGACAAACGCCTGCGTGAGGCGTGAGCGCTGGTGCGACAGGCGCATGGCTTCGAGCCCCTGACGCGCGACATA
>JANYFF010000555.1 GCA_025362825.1 Polaromonas sp.
GCGCGACACCGAGAACGTGCCGCTGTCAGAAGACGTCGATGCGTATTTCAAACGCGAGGTGCTGCCCCACGCGCCGGATGCCTGGATCGACCACGAGAAGACCAAGGTCGGCTACGAAATTCCGTTCAACCGGCACTTCTATGTCTTTGAGCCGCCGCGCGAACTGGGCGAGATCGACACCGATCTGAAGAAGGTCACCGACCGCATCAAGGCCATGATCGAGGGGCTGTCGGCATGAGCACCACAAGGTACGAGCAGTACAAAGACTCGGGGGTGGAGTGGCTTGGCAACGTCCCCTCACACTGGCGCGTCGACCGCTTGAAGGCATCCATTCAAACCTGCCGGAACGGGATCTGGGGCGAGGAGGCGCTGGGCGACGAAAACGATACTCCGTGCGTGCGGGTGGCCGACTTTGATCGGCGCAGGCTGCGAGTCGAGCTGTCCGATCCGACCATTCGAAACGTCACCGAGAAGGAGCGCGTTGGCAGAGTGCTGCACAAAGGTGATCTCCTGCTGGAGAAGTCTGGTGGCGGGGAGAACCAGCCTGTTGGATGCGTCGTCCTGTATGACGACGCACGCCGAGCGGTTTGCTCCAATTTCGTTGCTCGGATGGTGTCGGCGAAGGGGCAAATCTCATCCTACTGGCGGTACGTGCACGCGGCGGCCTACGCGATCAGGCTCACTGTTGGCTCCATCAATCAAACCTCTGGCATCCAGAACCTGGACCAAGCCAGGTACTTCAACGAATACGCAGTCTTCCCTCCCCAGCCTGAGCAAGCAGCTATCGCTGCATTCCTCGATCTCGAAACCGGCAAGATAGATGCCCTGGTCGAAGAGCAGCGGCGCCTGATCGAGCTGCTGAAGGAGAAGCGCCAGGCGGTGATCTCGCAGGCTGTCACGAAGGGCCTGAACCCGCACGTACCGATGAAGGACTCGGGGGTGGACTGGCTGGGTAAGGTGCCAGCACATTGGGATGTCCTCCGGGTCAAGGCGGCATCCACGTTCTTGACAAGCGGACCTCGCGGCTGGTCAGACCATGTAAGCGATGACGGAGCGATCTTCGTCCAAAGCGGCGACCTCACAGAGGCCCTTGGCGTCGATTTCGACAATGCAAAGCGAGTCGTTGTCGCTGACGATGCTGAGGCAAAGAGGACCCAGCTCAAGGTCGGTGACGTGCTCGTTTGCATCACAGGCGCCAAGACCGGCAAGGTTGCCGTGTGCGAGCAGATAGATGAACCGGCGTTCATCAACCAACACATCTGCTTGATCCGACCGGCGACAGGCCTCAGGCCAACCTACCTCGGCGCCTACCTGCATAGCGCTGCTGGCCAAAGGTACTTTGAGCTTGCCCAGTACGGTTTGAAACAAGGCCTCAGCCTTGAAAACGTGAAGCAGGCAGCCGTGCCCGTCCCACCCCAGGCGGAGCAGGATCAGATCGTCGACCATGTGAATCGGCTCGCAACCGAGTTCGACTCCCTGACTGAGGCTGCAGAGATGTCGATTGCACTCCTGCACGAGCGCCGCGCAGCACTCATCTCCGCCGCCGTCACCGGCAAGATCGACGTACGCGAGGTCATGGTGGGTAAGCACGCGGACGGAGCACCGGCATGAGGGACCGTGAGGGCAAAGCCATTCTTCGGCACTGGCCCGACAGCACAAGACTTTTCAATCTGCCATCTGGGGCCCGTTTCCTGAAGGCCTTTCCGCCTGGCAGGCTTGTCTCCTTCATCGTTTTCGGGGCGAACTCTCCTGTGACAGAGGCTGACGGAGCGTATGTGGATGTTCACCGCCCCTTGACACCGGAGGTGCTACCTTCAGCCGACGTACTCTTCATCGAAATCTGCGGGTCAGGATTGACCAACCTGCGCGACAAGCGAAGTCGGTACCTGCCTGTTCACGAAGCGAGAGGCCTTGCGTTCACCAAGGCTTGGTTCACGAAGCCAGTAAAGCGGCCTGGCGCTGGCGGTCAGAGGCCCGCCTGGAAGGCGATGGGGCTGACGAGTGCACCCAACAAGAAGCTGTATGCGCTCATACGAACGGTGCGCGTCGTGTATGTCGTCCCTGATTCATTGCTGGCCAAGCTCGCGTTGTTCGAGGTTCCGCGAGGGCACGAGTTCTTCGTGTCAGATAGCTGGTTCAGGAAGTCTGTAGCTGCTTGGCCTTCGCCTGAACCGTCGGGAGGGTGGGCTGGCTATAAGCACCACTTCCCTGCCTTAACCAACGCCGCGACGAAGTCTGAGGCGAAGCGGTTCTTCGATCTCCATCAACACTTCCTGGCATGAGCATCCACAAGGAAATCCACCTCGAAGATGAGATCTGCGCTGATCTGGTAGCAGTGGGCTGGCTGTACGAAGCAGCCGACGCAGGCCGCTACGACAGCCTGCAGGCGCTGTTTGTCGACGACGCAGTGACCTGGATCAAGGCCAGCCAGCCCAAGGCCTGGGAAGCCATCGAGAAGAGCCACGGTGCCGCTGCGCCCAAGGTGGTGGCCGAGCGCCTGCGCAAGTCGCTGGACAGCCAGGGAACACTGGCGGTGCTGCGCCAAGGCTTCGAGATGATCGGCCTCAAGCACGCAGTAGCCATGTGCCAGTTCAAGCCGGCATTGGCCATGAACGCCGACCTGCAGGCGCGCTACGCCGCCAACCGGCTGCGGGTAGTGCGCCAGGTGCACTACTCCGTCCACAACGAAAACAGCATCGACCTGGTGCTGTTCGTCAACGGCATTCCGGTGGCCACGGCCGAACTCAAGAGCCACTACACGCAGGGCGTGCAGGACGCTGTCTACCAGTACAAGACCGACCGCGAACCGTTCTTCAAACCCAAGAACGTGGCCGAGCCCCTGCTGGCCTTCCCCGGCGGGGCGCTGGTGCATTTCGCCGTCAGCAACGCAGCGGCCGAGATGACGACCCGGCTGGCCGGGCTCGACACCATCTTCCTGCCGTTCAACCAGGGCAACGCCGGTGGCGCCGGCAAC
>JANYFF010000382.1 GCA_025362825.1 Polaromonas sp.
GCGCCACCTTCCTTGATCGGTTGGACGTGATCCACAACCTTGGCCGGAACAACGCGACCGGCGGCCTCACAGGCCACACACAACGGGTGCGTGGTCAGGTGCGCGGCGCGAACGGCTCGCCAATCGCGCGACTGATAGAAGCCGACTTCGGCATCGAAGCTGCGACGCTTTCGGCCGTAGTCACTGTGGATGACAGATCGGTGTGTCTCGCAGTAGCCGGGCACAGCCAGCACGGCTGAACAACCCGGGTACCGACAAGGAGTTGGCGCGCTTCGAGGCATCTGCGGTGGATTTCCAACTGATTCAAAAGAGAAGCGATTTCCTGGGAGATTCCGCTTGGCTTCTCGCGGGAATGAAGCGTTCATACGAACACCATCAACCACCCAGAGGAACCAAAACCATGTCCTACACCAGCAACGAATTCACCGTCGATGAGGTCGGCTTTATCCAAATCGCGCTGACCAAAGTGCTTGCCGCCGCAGCGCGGGGCGAACTCGACCTCAACCGACTGGCCCGCGAAGAACTCGCCTCGCGCGGTCTCGATGACCAAGGCGTCTGGGTCGGTTTCGATCGCGCCAAGCAAATCCACAACGTCTGAATTTCAGGAGATCCACATGACAACGCAACTCACACCCGCCCAACACGCCATCCTGTCCTATGCTCATCAGCACACCGACGGTAAGATCGTCTGGTTTCCAGAGAACATCAAAGGCGGCGCACGCAACAAGGTCCACACAGGACTCGTCAATCGCGCCCTCATCACCACAGACCAGAAGGACTGGTTCATCGCTGCCGAGGGTTACGACGCGCTCGGTATCCCACGCAAGGCGCCGGTCAGCGTCGAGGCGATCGACGCGGTCATCGAATCGGCCACGCCACGCACCCGCGACAACAGCAAGCAAGCGCAAGTGATCGCCATGCTCAAGCGTCCCGAGGGCGCGACCATCGCGCAAATTTGCGCTGCAACGGGGTGGCAGGCACATACAGTGCGCGGCACATTTGCCGGCGCATTCAAGAAGAAACTCGGACTGGAAATCACCTCAAGCAAGGAACAAGACAGCGAGCGGATTTACACGATCGCCGGTTGATCCATCTCGGACGGAAGTCCGAATGTCGCGCCATCACTGGCGCGTTTTGCTGCTAGTCCGGTGTAGTCCTGCCAGCGACGAACGATCACATCAACATACTGCGGATCAAGCTCAATCAGTCGTGCCCGACGTCCGGTTTTTTCGCAGGCAATCAGCGTTGTTCCTGAGCCGCCAAAGGGGTCGAGAACGATGTCCTGCGTCTTGCTGCTGTTGCGCACAGCACGTTCCACCAGTTCCACCGGCTTCATCGTCGGGTGCAGGTCATTTTTCTGCGGCTTCTTGATGTTCCAGACGTCGCCCTGATCGCGTGCGCCGCACCAGAAGTGATCGGTGCCATCGCGCCAGCCATACAGAATCGGCTCATATTGGCGCTGGTAATCGGCCCGGCCCAGCGTGAACGTGTTCTTGGCCCAAATGATGAACGTTGACCATTTTCCGCCAGCAGTACGGAAGGCCGACTGCAGGGTGTCGAGTTCAGATGAACTCATGGCGATGTAGACCGCACCCTTCGTGACGGTCAGAATGTTCTGGCATGCAGCAACGAGAAACGCGCCGAAGCCATCACCCAGGTTGTCGTTCAGGATGGGACGGTTTGTGCCGCGCATCTTGTCTTTTGCGGTGTTGGCGTAATTCACGTTGTACGGTGGATCGGTGAACGTCATGTCGACCAGTTCGTCACCGAGCAGCGTCTGGAAGTCCTCGGACTTGGTGGCATCGCCACACAGCAGTTTGTGCTCGCCAAGCAGCCATACATCGCCGGTTCTGGAAATGGGCGTTTCGGTTACCTCGGGAACGGCATCATCCTCGGTGAGACCGTCAGTGGCATTTTCTCCAGCAATCAACGCTTCCCACTCTTCCGGTGAAAAACCCGTCAACCCAAGGTCGAAGCCAGCCTCTTTCAATTCAGCCAATTCGATGCCGAGCAGTTCATCTTCCCACGAGGCGTTTTCGCCGATCTTGTTGTCGGCCAGGATCAATGCCCGGCGCTGGGTGTCGGTCAAATGTTCCAGCGGCACGACGGGAATATCTGTCATGCCGAGCTTGCGGGCGGCCAGCAAACGGCCATGGCCCGCAATCACATTGTTCTGACCATCCACCAGAATCGGTGCGCCCCATCCAAACTCGCGGATGCTGGCGGCGATCTGCGCCACTTGTGCATCTGAATGCTGCTTGGCATTGCGGGCGTAGGGAATCAGCGAATCAATCGGTCGGTAATAAATCTGCAGTGTGCTCATTGGCATCCGGACATAAAAAAACCCGCCGTGAGTCTTGCTCAGGGGCGGGTTCGAGGCGGTGGACGTTCGTGTATTTGTGCCACTTGGCACTGCTCACACGTCTGTCCAGAAGATAGCTGAATAGTACGGCAAAACTCCCGAATGTGTTGCACGCCATGGCCACTCCAAAATGGACAACAACGAAAAGTCTTGGACATTGAACGCAATCATTGCTCTGCGTGACCCAACTGTTCAGATGCAACGACATGCGGTCCGTTGAGTTGATCGACGACGACGCCAATCGCCACCTTCCACCGTCGCCACGCTGTCGATCGACAACAGCCGAAACGCCTGCCAATCTCGTTCCAGTCGTAATTGTCCGCGCGCATCCAGACCAGATGCCGACTCTCTACCTCAAGCCATGGCATGGATGCAATGG
>JANYFF010000012.1 GCA_025362825.1 Polaromonas sp.
AACACACGCAGGATTTCATGGTCCAGCGCAATCGCACGAGGCTTGTCATAGACCTCCCGCGAACGGTCACACACAAAGGTGCGCAAGCCATGGCCGCCCAGCAGGCCAGCGGCCACTGCGCCGGTAGGCCCAAAACCCACGACCGCCACGTCAAATATTTCAGGCTGCGTCATGCTCAGGCGGCCCTCTGTCCAGCGGCTGCCAGGGCGTTACCTGTCCCCAGCGCGAAGCCAGGCTCAAAGGCAACTTGCCTCCGTGCTGCGTCAACGCCCATGGCAATGACTGTGCCTCGCCGGGACGCGCCGTTGATTTTGTAAGTTTTCAGTTTCATTTGAGAATTCCAGAAAATGCGTGCCTGCAGCGCCCTTCAGACCTGGATACCTGGCGCAAAAGAGATCTGCTTTTGTGCTTCTTTAAGCCGCGCAGAGGGCGGTCCCGAGATGCCCCACTGGTCGACACGTCCCGTCGGCCACTTCCAGTCGTCAGGTGTTCCAGCAACGTAGCTCTCATCGACCTGCTCCACATCGCAGGTGTATTCAATGACGATGCCCGCAGGTCCGACGAAATAATTGAAGGCGTTGTCACCAGGGCCATGGCGGCCGGGACCCCACTCGATGGCATAACCAGCATCCTTCATGCGACCCCCGCCACGCATGACCGACTCCACGTCGGGCATGACAAAAGCGACATGGTTCAGACAGTCGTTGTCGGCATCAGCCAGCGCAATGCCGTGGTGGTCGCCGGCAAGCGGTTGTGGAATGCGTATGAAGGCCATGATGCGGGTGCGGTCCGACAGGCGCATACCCAGTGCCTTTTCGTAAAAAGGCAAACCGGCAGCGACGTTGTGGCTATTCAGAACGGTGTGGGCCAGGCGTATCGGCCTGTCCTTGTGCCCTGCAATGTCTGCGTGCAGCTTATCACCATGAACAAATCGCAGGATGCGGCCCTGCGGATCGCGCACGGTTAGGGCATCGCCGCCACCTGGTTCGGTGACGGGCGCACGGCTGGCCAGTACCGAGCCGCCATGCTCTACAACCTTAGCAGCAATCAGGTCCAGTGCTTCTGCAGACGCAGCACGCAAGGTGACGGAATTGAGCGTGGGTGTCGCACTGGGCCGCAGTGCAAGCAGGTGGTGGTCAGCCCCTGTGCCGCGCAAGTAAACCGTATCTCCTGCGCGGTCAGCCACTGCGAGGTTCCACGTGCCGGTAAAAAACGCTTCGGCTGCGGCCACGTCGGGCACACCGAAGTCAACGCTGCGCAATGCGCTTACAAGAAAGGGGGACGTCTGCATGGTGTTGATGTTCCTGTCGGTTATTCGGGTTGTACGCCAGCCACACGGATGGCCTTGCGGTTCTGTTCAATATCGCGGGCTACAAAGTCGCGAAATACATCGCCGGTACTGGCGGCGGGAACCGCACCGTGCAGCGCAAAAGCCTCACGCACAGCAGACTGTTGCAGCACTGTCGCCAAGCATCGGCGAAGCTGGTCAGCCACTGCAGGCGGCAGACCCCTGGGTGCCATCACGCCTATCCAACTGGTGAATTCAAAACCGGCCACCGTTTCAGCAATCGAAGGGACATTGCCGAGCGGATGCGTACCTTTGGCCATGCTGTGGCCCAGTGCCTTGAGCCTGCCGCCCTTGACCAGGCTCATCGCGGCCGGCGCTGGTGTCAGCGTCCAGTGCGTCTCACCGGCAACCACTGATCCCGCCGACTGGCTGCCGCCCTTGTAAGGCACATGCAGTGATTCAAAACCTGCAGCCGACGCAAGTGACACACCGGCCAGGTGGCTCACCGAACCCGGGCCGGCAGACGCCATGTTGAGCTTTCCGCCCTGCGCTTTGGCATAGGCCACGAACTCGGCGACGGTGTTTACCGGCAGCGCCGCATTGCAGACCAGCACATTTGGCAGCACTGCAACCAGCGACACAAAATCAAAGTCATTCAGAGGGGCGTAGCTGACCGCTTTCTGCAGCAGCGGCGCCACAGTGATCGAACTGCTGGATGCAGCGATTAGCGTGTAGCCGTCAGCGATGGCAGCCTTGCCGGCTTCAATACCAACGGCACCGGCGGCGCCGGCCTTGTTCTCAACCACCAGCGCCTGCCCGATCACAGGGGCCAGGTAATTGCCGACCAGGCGACTGATGGTGTCTACCGAACTGCCAGGTGCATTCGGTACCACCAGCTTTATCGGACGCTGTGGATACGCAGCGTTGCCGGCCTGGGCACGCACGCTGCGCGGCACAAGGGCCGCTGCGCTTGCCAAGGCAGACAGCACATACAAGGCCTCGCGCCGGCCAGGCATCATTGCCCCAAAAGCTTTATCACCTTGCATGGGAGCCTCTCAAAAAACGCCTGGCATTGCCCTGCAGCAGCAACTCACGGGTTGACTCGTCAAAGCCTGCCGCATCAATGCTTGCGACCGGACCGTGGTCATGAAAATTGAAGGGGTAGTCGGTGCCTATCATGAGCTGCGTGGCACCAAACAGTCCCACCAAGTGCTGCAGCGTCGGAGCGTCAAAAACCAGCGTGTCGTAAAACAGTTTGGCGGCCTGCTCGCGCGGCGACGCCGTGATGCTGTCCTTGAGCGCCGGGAAAACGCCCCAGCCTTTTTGCAAGCGGGGCAAAAGCGATGCCAGTGTGCCGCCGCCATGGCTAAAGGCAATCCGCAGACCGGGACGGCGCACCATTAAATTGGTGGTCAGCACGGATGCAGCCGCCAGCCCGACATCACCCGGATAACCCAGCACCTGCTGCAAGGGCGCCGGACCCAGCAAACGGTCCATGCCGGCCGGTCGCAGGGCATGAACAAACACACAGGCCCCGAGCTGCTCACATGCCTCGAAAAACGGATCGAACTCTGGTGCACCGACTGGCCGCCCATTGATGTTGCTGCCGATTTCAACACCAGAAAATCCAAGTACCTTCACAATGTATTCCAGCTCGGCGATTGCCAAATCAACATCCTGCAGCGGCACAGCACCCAGGCCCGTGAGCTTGCCACCCGACTCGGCCACCATGCCGGCAATCTGGTCGTTAAGGTAACGCAGAAGTTGCTGTGCATCGCCCGCATTGAGCCAGTAGGACAGCAGCTCAGGCATGGGGGATACCGCTTGCAGCTCAATACCCATCTCCAGAAAATCTGCCAGGCGCTTGCCCGTATCCCAGCAGAGGTCGGACACCGTGCGGTAGATTTTTCCGGCGATCATGACGTGGCGATGGCAGGCATGTGCCTGTGCCATCGACGGCCAGTCGGCAGGCACGCTGGACCCCATATAACGGGGAAACTCTGCGGGGATGACGTGGGCGTGTGTATCAACGCCGCACATGCAACGCATGGTTGTCATGCAGATGGCCTCAGGCGCTGACGAGGTTGACGGCGGCAACGCCGGCCATGCAGATCGCTTCGTCCTCGTCACCGGTGCCGCCGCTGGCGCCCACTGCGCCAAGCAACGCGCCAGAGCTATCACGAATCACGACCGCGCCGGTTTGCGGCAAAAACCTGCCAGCAGAGGTCGCTGCCAGTGACACAAAGAAATTGGGATTGTCCTTTGCACGCTGGGCCAGCATCCGGCTCGAGACGCCCATGCCGACAGCACCCCAGGCCTTGGCCTGTGCCACATCGAAACGGAACATGCTGGCACCGTCCTCGCGGGCAAAAGCCTTCAGGTGGCCCGCCTCGTCAAGTACGACAATCGACATGGGCTGGTAACCTGCCTCTGCCGAACGTGAAAGTGCCGCGGCAATGATGGCCTGGGCCTGTTGAAGAGTCAGTTTTTGCATGATGTTTGTCTCCTGATAATTCGTTACCCGGCGCGGGGAGCGTATGGGCTCTTGCACGCGCGACTTCGCAGTTTAGGCGTCCTAGGTTTATCCATCTAGTCAATTCCATGGATAGATAGAATCCACAACATGGATATTCGATCAGTTGACCTCAACCTGCTGGTAGTCTTTGACGCGATGGTCGAGCACCGCAGCGTGACCCGCGCTGCCGAGGCGCTCAGTCTCAGTCAGCCGGCCATGAGTGCCGCGGTGGCCCGCCTGCGCGGCATCTTTGATGATCCACTGTTTGTCAGGGCCGGCTCGGAAATGCGCCCTACCCCGCGTGCCACTGAACTGGCTGGGCCGGTGCACCGCGTGGTGGATACAGTGAAGAAGGAAATCCTGCAGCGCAATGCCTTTGACCCCGCCATTTCGGACAGAACCTTCACCCTCGTCACACCCGACATCGGCGAGGTGAATTTTGTGCCGCGCATTCTTTCCCGCCTTGCACGCGAGGCACCGAATACAAATATCAAGACCCTCGCCATGCCGCGCCACGCAGCGTCGGACAGCTTGGAGTCAGGCGCTGCCGAGCTGGCGCTGGGGTATTTTCCTGATCTGCAGAAGGCCGGATTTTTTCAGCAAAAGCTGTTCAGAAACTCGCACGTCTGCATGGTGCGCAGCGAGCATCCGCTGATAGGTGCAACGATGACGCTGGCACAGTTTCTGGCGCTTTCGCATGCCGTCGTACAGCCTGATGGGCGAGAGCATGTATTTGAACAATACCTGCACAAGCGCGGACTCAAGCGACGCGTGCTGGTTGAAATTTCGCATTTCATGAGCCTGCTGCCGATTGTCGAAGCATCAGACCTGATCGCTACCGTGCCGCGCGACGTGGCAGAGTTCTGCGTTCGCCACGGCAAGGTCCGGATTGTTGAGACACCGATGAAAGCACCGGTGATTGATGTCTACCAGTTCTGGCACCGCCGCTTCCACAAGGACCCGGCGCACACCTGGCTGCGCAGTGCCGTGCATGCCCTGTTTCGCGAACCCGCCTGAGCCACGTGCGGCAGGTGTCAGCCCCAGTACCTAGAGAAAGCCCAGGGAAATCCAGGGTACGAAGGCAACGATGATGGTGCCGATGAACAGGGCCACCATATAGCCGATGATGGGGCCTATGCCCTCGTCCGGATTGACGCGGCCGATGGCGCATGCGGCGTAGTAGCCCACACCGAGCGGTGGCGCAAACAGGCCAAGCCCCATGGAGAGGATCACCACCATGGCGTAATGCACTTCGTGGATGCCCAGGATGCGGGCAATCGGAAACAGCAGCGGCCCGAACAGCACGATGGCAGGAATGCCCTCAAGCACCGAACCCAGCACCATGAACGCGATGATGGACACGGCCATAAACACCGGCGCCCCCCCGGGCAGGCCCGCCATGGTTTCGGCCAACAAGCGCGAAAATCCCGACTGCGTCAGGCCCCAGGCCATGGCGGTTGCTGTGCCAATGATCAACAAAATGGCCCCCGACAGCGATGCCGTATCGACCAGCATGGGAATGATGCGCCGCCAATTGAATTGCCGGTAAATCAACAGCCCGGCCAGCACCGAGTATGCAATGCCTATAGTCGAGACTTCAGTAGCGGTAGCAACGCCTTCTATCACCGTCGCACGAATCACAAAAGGCAATGCCAGCGCCGGCAAGGCAATCACAAAAAGCCGGCCCACCTCGGACCAGGCAGAGCGCGTGACGTGGCTCAAATCCTCATGCCGATAGCGATACCAGACCACCAGACACAGCATGGCACCGAGCACAACGGCGGGCAGCAAGCCGCCCGTAAACAAGGCCGCAATCGACACGCCGGTGACCGAGCCAATGGTGATCAGCACCAGACTGGGCGGAACGGTTTCAGTCTGCGCGCCCGTGGCTGCCAACAACGCCACCAAATCACCTGGCTTGGCGCCGCGCTTTTTCATTTCAGGAAACAGCGCAGGTGCAATGGCCGCCATGTCTGCAGCCTTGGAACCCGAAATGCCAGATACAAGATACATGGCACCGATCAGCACGTAAGACAGCCCGCCCCTGACGTGGCCGAGCAGACTGGCGAGAAAAGCAATCATGGCGCGCGCCATGCCAGTCATCTCGATCAACAGGCCTAAAAAGACAAACAGCGGCACCGCCAGCAAAATGAGATGCGACATGCCTTCATCCATTCGGCCAACGATGGCGGGTAACGGCGTGCCCGTTGTAAGCGCCAGATAGCCAAAAGTTGCCAGTCCAAAAGAAAATGCAATGGGTACGCCAGCAAACACGCAGCTACCGGCAATGCCGACGAAAAAGATAATCAGGTTGATGCGTCCAAGTCCTTCAAATAGCGGCGCAGCCATCCAGAACGCGCCCGCAATAGCCGCAATGATGGTCACCGCCTGAAGCGACTGCACCAGGCTGGCTGTGCGGAGCAAAC
This sequence comes from Polaromonas sp., assembly GCA_025362825.1. Classification (GTDB taxonomy): domain Bacteria; phylum Pseudomonadota; class Gammaproteobacteria; order Burkholderiales; family Burkholderiaceae_C; genus Polaromonas. Next base: position 6,230 of record JANYFF010000012.1, read on the forward strand.
GCAGGATGGCAAACAGGCCCATCAGCGCAATACCGACGGGCAGTGCAGCGGCGCGCCAGATGTTTGAGATCTCCAGCGATGGTGTGGTGATGGCTCGCTCATCGAGTGCGTATTCCAGCGATGGCCAGGCAACCATGACCAGAAAAGCCAGACTGGCTGCGATGGCAACAAGTTCCATCAGCGCACGGCGATGCGGACCGCACTTGCTCACCATGGCTGTCATGCGCATGTGCTCCCCACGCCTCAGTGCGATCACAGAGCCCAGCATGGCCAGCCACAGAAACAGGATGGATGCCAGCTCATCGGACCATAGCAGGGGGGTGTGTAGCGCATAGCGGGCGATAACGCCGGCAAACAGCACAGTGATGTCGGCGAGTACCAAAAGCGCTGCTGGCATTTCAACCAGCAGACCCAGCACTGCATCCACCCGGCCCAGCCAGGCGGGCCCTTCAGCGTTGGCCGCCACCCCGTTATGAGAATTCATTGAGGTACGGGCTGTCTTGATTACAACAGCTTGCCGGTGTACTTCTCAAGAATCGTCCACGCCTCGGCACCAAACTTCTTGTGCCATTCAGCATAGAAACCTGCAGAGCGGAGCTTGGCGCGAAATAAGTCTGCGTCGGTGCTGTTGATGATCATGCCCTTGCTTTTTAAATCTGCTTGCAGACCATCGTTAAGTATCCTGACGTCTTCGCGTTCCTTCAGCCCCGCTGCATTGACATTACGTGTAACGATTTCCTGCAGGTCTGCAGGCATACGGTCAAACGATTTTTTGTTACCGAGGAACCAATAGCCGTCCCACATGTGGTTGGTAAGGGAACAGAATTTCTGTACTTCATTGAGCTTGGCCGTTGCAATAATCGCCAGCGGATTTTCCTGTGCGTCCACCACCTTGGTTTGCAGTGCTGAATAGACTTCAGCAAAGTTGATGGTTGCGGGGGAGGATTCAAAGGCCTTGAACATGGACACCCAAAACGGACTTGGCGGAACGCGGATCCTCAAGCCTTTCAGGTCTTCTGGCGAATTGATGGGGCGGGTGCTGGTGGTCACCTGGCGATAGCCGCTGTCCCAGATCTTGTCAAAGGCGAACAGCGTGCCGGTGCCGGCAATCTGCTTGCGCACATGGGCACCAAGGTCGCCGTCCAACGCTGCCAAGACCTGATTGGTGTCCTTGAATGCAAAGCCCACGCCACTGATTTGTGCCGCTGGCACCAAGGTACCCAGGATCAGCGGCGACAGCGTGAAATAGTCGAGCGCGCCCGAGCGCGCCTGCGACAGCATGTCGGTGTCATTGCCCAACTGGTTGTTCGGGTAGACCTGAAAATCAATCCGGCCTTTCGACTCGGCGTTGATCTTGGCGGCCATCTCTGCGGCGCGGGTGTTCATCGGGTGGCTGACCGGCAAATTGTTGCCATACTTGACGGTGAACAGGGCTTTCTGGGCAAAAACGCTGCTGGCGGGAAGGGCCAGGGCGCTGGCGCCTGCCAGCAAATTACGGCGTGAAATGGTCATGATCTTCTGTCTCCGGGTTTATTAATGGACTGAAAATTTTACTTGGCAGAATGCTTAGGCACGCAGGCTTCGCGGCGTGCTGTCGTTTAATTCAGCCTGGCCCGGGAAAGTATGCGCTGGATATGCACTTTCCGGTTAAGGGTAAAACAGCAGCACGCTGCCTTTTTACTCCGCGTAGCCTGAATTGATTTCAATTTCAGCTATTTTTATTGAATTTTTTTGGAGCAGTCCATGACTTTTATTGACTCACCCAGCCCGGTAGCCGTTGTGACCGGCGGCGCGCGCGGCATTGGCCTGGCCATCGGCCAGTGGTTCCTGGCCCATGGCCATCGCGTCGCCCTGCTGGACAACGACCAGAACACTCTGGACAAAGCGATCGCGGCCATCAACAAGCCTTCGCTGGCCATAGGGCTGCATTGTGATGTCTCCAGCCCGGAGCAGGTCCAAGCCACGATAGAAAAAATCACCGCTGTATTCGGGCGCATTGATGCACTGGTCAACAACGCCGGGGTCGCCGTCTTCAAACCGATTGGCGACACTTCTTTTGCAGAATGGCGCCACGTGCTGGGCACCAACCTCGACGGCGCATTTCTTTGCACCCAGGCCTGCGCTCCCGTGATGGTTAAAACAGGCGGCGGAGCCATTGTCAATATCGCTTCCATCTCCGGTCTGCGTGCCAGCACACTGCGGGTCGCCTATGGCACCAGCAAGGCTGCGCTGATTCACCTGACCAAGCAACAGGCTGTGGAGCTGGGCAACGTCGGCATCCGCGTCAATGCCATTGCGCCAGGCCCGGTCGATACCGAAATGGCCAAGCTCGTTCACAGCGTGGCGATCCGGTCAGACTACTACGATGCCATCCCATTGAACCGCTACGGCACGACGGAAGAAATCGCGTCGGTCGCGGGCTTCCTGTGCAGCGCAGCGGCCAGCTATGTCAATGGCCAAGTGCTGGCTGTGGATGGCGGCTTTGACGCGGCCGGGGTGGGCCTGCCGACGCTCCGCAAATAACAGATCGCCCCGAGCACCGGCTGCGCCAATCCACGTTATCGAGTGGCGGATTTCAGCATTTGCTGAAGTCCGGCTTGCGCTTCTCAATAAATGCCGTGAAGGCTTCGCGGGAGGCGGGGCTCTGCAGCAGGCGGCCAAAGCTGGCATTTTCTTCTGCAATACGTTCACTCAAAACGCTGGCGTTGCCTTTTTTCATCAGGCGCTTGGTTTCTATCAACGCGCTCAAAGGTTTGGCCGCCAGCTTTTGCGCCTGGCGCTGTGCCAGGGCGTTGACTTCCGTAGGCGGTACGATGCGGTTGATCAGGCCAAGCTCAAGCGCGGTTTCGGCCATGAAAGGCTCGCCCAGCAACAAAGCCTCCGCAGCACGCGGGTAACCCATCAGCTGCGGCAGCAGCAGGCTGGATGCCAGTTCGGGGCACAGGCCCAGGTTGACAAAGGGCATGGAGAACGCGGCGTTGTCGCCGGCATACACGAGGTCGCAATGCAGCAGCATGGTGGTGCCTATGCCCACCGCCGGGCCGCACACCGCCGCTACGACGGGCTTGGCAAAGCTGCTGATGCCGCGCATGAAGCGAAACACCGGTGCCTCGCGTGTGGACGGCGGCTTGTTCAAAAAGTCGCTGATGTCGTTGCCCGCAGAGAAGATGCTCTCATGCCCTTGAATCACCACCGCACGCACAGAGTTGTCCTCGTGGGCAGCTGCCAGCGCATCGGCCATCGCGCCATACATGGCGGAGGTAATCGAATTTTTCTTGTCAAGGCGATTGATGGTAATCGTCATCACGCCTGCGTCGACGTGGGTGAGGATCTCAGGGATGGCGTTCGGGGTACTTGTCATGATTGTCTCGATTAAAAAATTTCTTGAAGCGATGTTCGATTTTCACCGAAGCGGGGTTTTGGCAAGCAGGGGCCGCAGAACCGGCTTTGCCGGGCTGCAGGCGCAGCGGCCCCCTCGGGGGGCAGGAAGCTACACGCAGTGAGCGACCGTGGGGGCTCATCTATTCCTTGTAATACACAAGCTGGGTGCTGGTTACCAGCAGGGTCCCGGATTCGCTCCAGAGCTGAGCGCTCTGGTCAAAAAAGCCATGGCGGAATGCCTGGGCACTGGCCTGGCCGAGGATGTAGCCTGTGCCTGCCTCGGCCAACTGCGCGCCGCTGGCATGAAAATAGACGGTCATGGTCACCGTGCCTGCTGGCACACGTAGCGGCCGGCGCAACCAGATGCGCGGATAAAACACGTCCGACATAGCCGTCAGCGATGCGAAATCGAGTTGCCGCACCGGGTCGTCGCGTACCCAGACCTGCGTCAGGCTGTCGGGCGACAGCTCGTCTGCGCCGCCCCATTTCACCGGGAAGCCGCCTCGCGCAAAGCGCATGTCGTAGCGGCTGAGCCATTCCATTGCGCCCTTGAGCTGCGTACGCGGCACGCTGGCCGGCGATGGCACGTCGGGCATGGGCATGTCGCTCAGATGCCAGGTCTCGCGGCGCAAGGCGGTCATCACCGTTGCCGTCGTTACCACTTGGTCGGTGCCTTCAGCATCCGGCTGGCTCAGGCTCACCACCCAGTGCTGGGTCGAGCGGTTGGTGCGTATCGGGGTGGCGGTGATGGTGAAGGCCCCTTCAGCCGTGGCTGCGGCGTAATTGACGGTCAGCGATACCGGCTCCCCCAGCAGGGCCGGGTGTTGCAGCACGGCCTGCAACGCCGTTGCCGCCGTGGCGCCACCAAACGGTCCCACCATGTTCCAGTAAGCCGGGCTGGTGGCGCCTGTCCAGGTGTACGGGTGGTCACTGCCGGCAGGCTGCAGGGCAAGGGCCTGGTCGAAAAGATGCTTGGTCATGGCAGTAGTTTGAGGCGAGACGGCAGATCACGCAGTCGTGTTTGTGACCCGCGACGGCATGCCCTTGATAATCGGCCAAATGCTCTCTAATTCATAGCAAGAAATGACGATATAACCGAGGCTACGGCACCAAAACACTGAAAATTACGATTTAAACC
>JANYFF010000040.1 GCA_025362825.1 Polaromonas sp.
CCGTACCACCCTTCTGCAGGCAGACCAGGTAGCGTTTTTGACCGTCCGACTCGACCAGTGCTGCGCCGGCAGAGACGCCCGGTGCCACACTGACCTGTTGTTCGGTCAGGTTCTTGAATGGCACAGCCTCGCAAAGGCCGCGCTTGCTCCAGAACAGGGTTCGGCCGTTGTCGTCAGCCCAGTGCCAGCCGGGGACGACGCCGTAATCAGCCAGTTTGTCGAGGGTCTTGCCGTCATAGGCGTGAATGGCCAGATTCGAGCCGAAGATCAGTGCATCGTGGTGCGGGGCCAGCATCGAAACGCGCCCAGGCAGCATGATGAAGTCGGTGTCGAGGTTGAATTTGTAGAAGCCCAGCGGCTGCGAGAACCAGATCACGGTCTGGTCTTCCTTGGCGAAATATTGGGCTGCGTAGATGCGCCCACGCCAGTGCTGGATCACGCCTGTGTCCGCGGGCAGCGGTGACAGCAGCGTGTCAAGCAGCCCCCCGTCGGCGTCGTAAAACTGGGTGTCTTTGAGCGTCGATGCACGCCATGGTAGGACGGTGTTGTCTGGCTGAATGACGCCGCTGTCGATGCCGTTGTTGAAGAACACCTGGTCATTGGCCTCGGTGAAGTGCATCGTGGCGCTGTTCAATCCGGTCAGGATCGTGGCTGCAGTGGCTGGCCCAGTCATGGCCTTGAGGGTCCCGCCATCGACCAAGTACGCACGTTCGAAGTCTTTGGTGGTGTAAGCCCCGGTGATGGTGCCGTTCAAGGTTTTCCGGTAGCCGCTGCGTTTGCTCAGGTTCCCGGTGTCGGTGATATCGACATTGTTGGCTACGACCAGCCAGGGCATGCCTAAGCGCAGCGGGTCGCTGACGTTTCGAAGACCTTTAAAAGACTTGATCGAAGGCATAGACGTGATTCTAACTTAGACCTTAGACTAAAAGGTGTGCCGCAAGGGACCAGGAGTCAGCCCCTCGCGGCACAGGTAGGGGGTTGGGTAACGGCTGAATGGATACCGTAAATGGCCCTCACCCCCTACTAAAAGTGGTGCCAGCCATTGTTCTTTTGATTACTGCCTTATGGCTTGAGAATCGGCGCGACAGCTCGCGTAGGCTGTGTTGATGTCGTCGGCTTTTTTGGCGTCTGACTGAAGTAGTTGAGTAAGCTCTGCTGAAAGTAGCCCACCGGCATCGGCTCGGTCAGCTGCACCACCGTCGGCACCGGTGGCAGTTTGACCTGCGGGGCTACCACCACCGCCCCCACATCCGGCCGCGTTGGGGTCGCGCAGGCGCTTAGCAGCACCAGCAGCAACGCGGAGCTGGTCAGTAAGGCGAAGGGTAATTTTCTGATGGTCGGCATCCTTAAGCTCCTGCTGGTTTTTCAGATCGTTGAGGGCGGTATCGCGGGCCGTGACCTTGGCGGTCTCGACGGCCAGGACTTTATCGGCGGCAATCTTCTGGTCTTTGATCGCCCCGTCGTATACCAGCGCGGTGTGCTTGACGCCGAGACGGTATTCGTACTGGCCGTAGCCGAAGAAGATGGCGACCAGGGCAATGAAGGTGACCAGCGCAGAGATGATCTTGGCTTCGAGGTTCATGCCGTAGCCCCTTGCATGCACAGGTCGCGCTCAGCCTTGCGGCGCTTGGTCAATCCCGGCAACGCGACCAGCACGCCGGCGATACGGGCCTTGTCCCATGCCAGCAAAGCGTTACACGCTTCTACCAGGCGCCCCGCTTTGAGCATGCGCGCCACCGTGGACTTGCTCGGCTTGCACGCGATTGTCGAGCCGATATTGAATGTCGCGTCCCCCACCGCTGCCAGCACTTCCACCGGTAGACCGGGTACGCAGCGCTCGACGATAGCGATCGCCTTGCGCATATCGTCGGTCATGAACTGGCTGCACTCTTTGAGACTGTAGACCTTGTTCTTGAGCACGTCCGCGCCAGTGTGCCCTTCGCACACTGTGAGGATGCCTGGCGGGTCGTAGTAGGCGACTTGGCGTATGCCCTCCATCGGGATCGCCAGGGCCGTTGCGATGGCCGTTGCCGCGGCTACTTTGCGTTTGCGGTCGTCATCCATCACAACTCCTTCTGCGCCACCAGACGCGCACCAACAGCAGCCAGGCTGACCAACGCGGCGAGCGCGCCAAACAGGTGCGGTGGGAACAGGTCGCTGAAGTACGGCATTACCGCCTCTGCGATGCCCAGGCCAGAGGCCAGCAGGGAGAGCTTGACGCTCGAAGCCTTGTTGAGAACAAGGCGCCAGTCTTCAATGAGTGTCATGAGCGCCCCTTACCTTGCGCCTGCATCTTGGCGTTTTCTTCAACGATGCTGAGCCGGAATTTAATCAGCGCGATTTCACTCGTCATCACGCTGACCGAAGTGTTGCCGCTGGTGACGGTGATCTTCAGTTCGTTGACTGTGGCCACCAGTTGCTGAGTCGTGAGCCACAGGGTGACCGCGAGCACAACGCCCGAGCCCAGAGCGCAGAGCACACCCCAGAGCGGGATACGCATATCCACCATGCGGCTAAGCGTCGCGGTGCGCTCCGCGGAATCGTTGTTATCTGCCGTTGACATGGGTGCTCCAGTCGATGCTTTAAGAAATAGGTAGTGGAAGCGACGGTGGTGTGAATGTCGCACCGCCGTAACGTGCGGCCCTCGTGAAGCGGAAGGCTCTGATACGCGCAGCAATCCTGTAGCTCGGGTCGTAGTAGCCACCGATCACCAGGTATTTACCTGAAAAACTTGATGTATCGGCGCCGGTGTCGCGGACCACGCCGTCCCGGTAAACGGTAAAGACACCTGCGGTGCGCTCAATACAAATGTGTGTCGGTACACCCGACACGTTCG
>JANYFF010000058.1 GCA_025362825.1 Polaromonas sp.
AATCAAACAGGCCATGTCGGTGCCGCGGTCTTCGAGCAACTTCGTCAACACGGTGAGGTCGTTGAACGGCACCACATGGGTGTATTCCGCGAGCCACTTCGGAGTTCCGAGAGACATTGGCGTCGTGGCGGGCTGGTCGCGATACAGCCGGAGGGACGCTGAGTTGACACGGGAAAACATCTTTTCCCGCAGCATTCTCAGGCTGACCTGGGCAATTTTTGCAAGGGCGACGTCGGCCAGCAGTGAGGTGCTGGCGCGCAGGGTGAACAAGCCAACAATGACCAGTGGCACGATGAATATCGGGATTTTCCGAGCATTGAAACCGTTATCCAGCAATGGTTTCAACAATGCCGGAATAGCAGGCTCCAGCAGGGCGCCGGCAAGTACCGAGGCGAACAACACAAACCACATTTTCCGGGGCGTCGAAAAATATGAAATCACCCGCACGAGGCGTTGTGAGAGGGTCCGCACGGCGCCGCCTCCGGCAGAATCAGTTGGCTGCACGTGAAGCCCTCTCGTAAACAGGCTGCCCGCCAGACTCCATGGCAACCAGGATGCCTATCAGGATGCAGAAATAATCGCCCATGCCTATCCCGATCAACATTGAGTTAAACATCCCCGATATGACCAATCCCAAAAGGACCGCCTGCAGATTGCGGGCGTCCTGTTCTTGCAGCTTTCGCGAATGAAGCAGCAGGAGCGCCAGGATAGTGCAATGAAGAACAAGGCCTGTCAGGCCACCCTCGACAGCCCATAGCAGAAACATCTGGTGCGGGTCAACATCGGTCAGCGCTGCTTCAGGTTTTCCCAAATGCTCCATCTCTGAAAAGGCGATTTTCCAGCTGCCAACACCATAGCCAAAGACCGGTTTTTCGGCAAAAGCCTTGAGCGACGCTGTCCAGAATTTGAGTCTCAAACCAGAAGAAGTTTCAGAGCCGGCTACAGGGTTCTGGCTATAGCTGGTGACTTCTGATCGAACAAGCTGCAGTCGTTCCCTGAAGTTGGCCGATACCGTTACGGTCAGTGCCAACACCAGCAAGGGCGCGAAAATGGCCGCCCATTTGAATTTTCTCGGAAGTTCGTTTACAACGATCAGTGTCACTATGCCTATAAGAGCTGCATGGCCGCTTCGGCCCTTCAAAAATCCCACGGTGAGCAACAGCGTTATCAGCGCTATGGCAATCGCAACCAGTTGGCCGCGCTTGCCGAAAATCCATGTGCGAGTGAACCAGAGCACACCTACCAGGATGGCTTGCGAAATGGATTGCTCAAGATAGCTTCCGAAGACCGCGTAGGTTGTAGTGGCCCCGTGGGCAGTGGCCCAAGGCACGGGAACGCCCAATACGAGAAGCCAGGAGCTGAAGACTACAAAGATTTGAGCCACTACAAATACCCGCAGCACGGCTTTTCCTTCCTCACGGTCACGGATCAGGAAATACATCAGGGGAATCGTCAGAATCCTGGCCTGACGCGCCCAGCTTTGTAACGCGCCCGGTAATTCAACACTTGTCCACAGGATGGACAGGGCAAGGTAGGCAATAGCAACCAGAATGCATGCTGTAAAACCTCCGATACGGAGCTTTTTGGTGCGCTGGTGCTGCACCATGTCCCGGATGAGCAGAATCAAGGCACATGCATATAGTGTCAGCCGCCCGATAGCAGAAATTGCCGTGCCCAGGCTGCCGGAGATGGCCACCAGATAAAGCGCAAACATGCGCGTTCCAAAATATCTGGGATCGTATTCGGTGCCAGGGGATTTTGTTATTTTGATTGCATTCATTTTTTGCTGGATGGTCGCAGGCTGGAGGTCGGTCATTGCGTGGAAACGGAAATTTTGGAACGACGATGAATTTCGACCGCTTGCCAACCTGGCAATGTGCTCGATTCTATGCCTGTGAAACAGCAGACTGGCGCTTGCGCGCCGGGATCACGGTGTTGCACAAGCTTTCAGTTTCCGGACCGGATTTCACTATTCAAACGGCATAATCAAGCTAATCCGGCTTGTTAAAAATGATCCAAAAGTCGCCCATCACATGAAGCTTTCCACCATCGTAATTGTTAGAGACGAAGCGGCGAACCTGACAGCCTGCCTGCAGTCTGTCACGTCTTCTGACGAGTACGTCGTTGTTGAGTACGGAAGTGTGGATGAAACCTGTGCCAGGGCCACGGCTGCAGGTGCAACCGTGATTCAGACGCTCGATTGGCCGGGCTTTGGTCAGCAAAAAAACAGGGCACTGAGCCACGCTCGGGGCGAATGGGTATTGTCGATAGATGCCGATGAGCGGGTGACGCCGGAACTGATGGCTGAAATAAACATGGCGATCAATTCGGGTGAAGCCGATGCGTATGAAATTCCGAGGTTGACACAATTTTGTGGCCAATGGATCAGGCATTGCGGCTGGACCCCAGACATGGTGCTTCGTCTTTTCAAGCGAGGCAGTGCCCGGTTTTCTGACGACCTGGTCCATGAGAAACTGGTGTTGAAAATTCCAGGCGCGCGCATCGGCCGCCTGTCTGAGCCGCTGCTGCATTACAGCTACCGTACACCTGCCGATTACTGGAGCAAGCTTCAGCGCTACAGCAGGGACTGGGCTTTGCAGCGTCATCGGGACGGCAGGAAGACCACGATGAGCAGGGCTGCACTTTCCGGCGTCGCCGCTTTCCTGCGCAGTTATATCTTTCGGCTTGGGTTTCTTGATGGTGCGATGGGTTTTGCGGTTTGTTCCATGCAGGCACAGGCTGCGTTTGGCAAGTATTTCGAGTTGTACTGTTTACATAGGCAATATGAAAAATAAATTTTTGCACCAGATTACACATCTTCGGCGCCGCAATGTAGTGGGGCTTGGAGCCGTATTGTTGGGACTTCCCGCGCTGGCGCAATTTCGGGTTGAAGTGTCCGGTGTCGGACTGACACAAATGCCGATTGCCGTTGCAATTTTTCGTGGGGAGACCCAGGCGCCCCAGAAAATCAGCACTATTGTCAAGGCTGATCTGGAGCGCAGTGGCGTCTTTCGCTCGGTGGATACCGCGGGTTTTACAGCTGATGAGAACACCCGGCCTGATCTGACTGTATGGCGGCAAAAAGGCGCTGATGCAATGGTTACCGGTAGCGTCACACCTTTGGCTGACGGTCGCTTTGATGTACGCCTGCGGCTTTGGGATATCGTGCGCGGCCAGGACCTTGGCGGGCAAAGTTACGCGGTCACCCTTGGCGATTTGCGACTTTCAGCGCACCGGATTTCGGACTTCGTATATGAAAAGCTGACCGGGGAAAAAGGCATTTTCTCGACGCGAATTGCCTACGTTACTAAAGCCAATCAGCGGTTTACCTTGTGGGTGGCGGATTCGGATGGGGAAAACGCGCAATCAGCGCTTGCTAGTCCCGAGCCGATTATTTCGCCCGCCTGGTCGCCAAACGGCTCGCAACTGGCATACGTGTCGTTTGAATCCCGCAAGCCGGTTATTTACGCACACGATGTGGCGACGGGAAAGAGGCGATTGCTGGCAAATTTTCGCGGGTCAAACAGTGCGCCGGCATGGTCGCCGGATGGCCGCCAGATAGTCGCTACATTGAGCCGCGACGGAGGCTCGCAGTTGTATGCCATTGATGCCAACGGCGGCGAGCCGCGTCGCCTGACGCAGTCGTCAAGTATTGATACCGAACCAGCGTTTTCTCCAGACGGGCGGTCCATCTATTTTGTAAGCGATCGGGGTGGCGCGCCGCAAATTTACCGAATGACTGCCAGCGGCGGTAATATCGAGCGCGTCACGTTCACTGGCAACTACAACATATCGCCGGCGGTCAGTCCCGATGGCCGCTGGCTTGCCTATGTGTCCCGGGTAGCGGGTGCGTTCAAGCTGCAGGTGATGGAGTTTTCCAGCGGAACCGTGACGCAGATTACCGACACCAGCGCGGACGAAAGTCCTAGCTTTGCGCCGAACAGCCGGTTGATCGTGTACGCGACCCAACAACAGGGCAGGGAAGCGTTGATGACCACAACGCTGGACGGCAAGATAAAAGCCCGTCTTGCTGGTGCCAGCGGCGACATCCGCGAGCCGGATTGGGGTCCTTTCTCGCGTTAGATGGCGTCCAGCCCTACAGTCGTCTTGCCTGTTTCCAGTCAGAATAAAACTTTAATCATCCATTGTTTGTCAGGGGTAATTCATGAAACGCATCTTTTGGTCTGCCTTTTCCATTTTGGGTTTGTCGCTCGTGCTCGCCGCATGTGGCTCCAACGTCAAGCTCAACGATGTACCCGTTGAAACCCGTACAGGCACAGCGGTGACGCCTGCAGCGACAGGTGACGGTTCGGGTGTAGTCAACAGAGGCGTTGAGTCAGTGCAAATCGGCAGTGCAGATACAGGCGCCCCAGGTCCTTCGGGCGTCGCAAAAATCATCTATTTCGACTATGACAGCTATGTCATCAAGCCTGAATTTCAGAGTGCAGTAGAAGCACATGCCAAATACCTTGCAGCCAATAAGGCGCGCAAACTGGCTGTTGAAGGACACACCGATGAGCGCGGTGGACGTGAATACAACCTGGCGCTTGGCCAAAAACGGGCAGAAGCTGTTCGCCGTGCGCTTGGTCTTCTTGGTGTGGCAGACGCCCAAGTCGAG
>JANYFF010000089.1 GCA_025362825.1 Polaromonas sp.
GTTTACCGACAGTGCTGGACTGGCAGTTGCCGGCCGGTATCAGCGCAGGTGCGATTGCCTGGCCTACGCCTAAGAAAATCCCCATCGGCACGCTGGCCAACTACGGCTACGAAAACACCGTTCTACTGCCCGTGCCGCTCACCGTGGCGGCAAACTTCAGCGGCTCGCAGATTGAAGTCAAACTGAAGGCGGCCTGGCTGGTCTGCCGCAAAGAATGCATTCCACAGGACGGCGACTTCACACTCAGCCTGCCGGTGAAAAGCTCGACTGCCACCAATGGCAAGGCCTTCCAGGCGGCTTTCAATGACACGCCCCTGGCTTTGGCCACAGGCAGCAGCCAGGTGGAAGTCAGCGGCACGGCCATCAAGGTGTCACTGGCCGGCCTGCCGGCCGCCTTGCAGGGCAAGACGCTGGCATTCTTTCCTGAAACCGGCAGCATCATTGAACCCGCTGCCCAGTGGCAACAGGGCTGGCAGGGCGCGCTGTGGACCGCGCAATTGCCGCTGTCCGGCCAACGCACCGAGAGCCCCAGTATGTTGCCGCTCGTCGTTGCACTGGACAGTGAATCAGTCGGCGCCGCTCAAAGCGCTTACCGCATTGACGCACCGGTCAAAGGCGAATGGCCCAAGGTGGCTGCGGCGGTAGTTTTGCCGCCTGCACTCGAAGCCGCGCTCAAGGCCAACGCAGCGGCCGGCGCGCAGCCGATGCAGGCTGGCTCGGGGCCGCTGGGTTTCTGGGCAGCGCTGCTGGGTGCGCTGATAGGCGGCCTGGCGCTCAACCTGATGCCCTGCGTGTTTCCGGTGCTGGCCATCAAGGTGCTGAGCTTTGTCAAGATGAAGGACCGCACTACCCGAGTGACCACCGGGGTGGCCTACACCCTTGGCGTCGTACTGTCTTTTCTGGCGCTGGGCGGCCTGTTGCTGGGTCTGCGCGCGACGGGTGAACAACTGGGCTGGGGCTTTCAGTTGCAGAGCCCGGCCGTGGTGGCAACACTGGCCGTGCTTTTCACGCTGATTGGTTTGAACCTTGCCGGGGTGTTTGAATTTGGCGGTTTTCTGCCGTCGCGCATTGCCAGCCTGCAGTCGAAAAAGCCGGCAGTGGATTCTTTTTTATCCGGCGTACTGGCCACCGCCATTGCATCGCCCTGCACAGCGCCGTTTATGGGCGCATCGCTGGGCTATGCCCTTGGCCTGCCGGCCGTGCAGGCGCTGGCGGTGTTTGGCGCCATCGGCCTCGGCATGGCCCTGCCCTATTTGGCGGCCAGCGTGGTGCCGGGCATTGCAAGGCTGCTGCCGCGGCCCGGCGCCTGGATGGTGACCTTCCGCCAGCTGATGGCCTTCCCGATGTTTGCCACTGTCGCCTGGCTGGTGTGGGTGATTGGTCAGCAAAGCGGCATTGACGGTGCCGGTGCGCTGCTGGGCCTGCTGGTGCTGCTGTCGCTCGGTGTGTGGTCGCTGACCCTCAAAGGCCGCACGCGCATCGTGCTTGCTACGGTTTCAATAGCAGCATGCGCCCTTTTTGTCTGGGCTGCCGGCCCAAACATTACAAAATTACAGGAAAATAGCGCTGTTTCGGCCCAGCTGGCTGGCGGCTGGCAGGCCTGGGAGCCGGGCCGTGTCGACCAGCTCAATGCACAGGGCCAGAGCGTGTTTGTGGACTTCACTGCCGCTTGGTGCGTGACCTGCCAGTACAACAAGAAGACCACGCTGGCCAATGCGTCCGTGCTGGCCGACATCGAAGCCAAAAAAGTCGTGTTGCTGCGCGCCGACTGGACGCGCCGCAACCCTGCGGTCACGGCAGCGCTGGCGCAACTGGGCCGCAGCGGTGTGCCGGTATATGTAATTTACAAGCCGGGACGGGCGCCCGTAGTTATGTCCGAAATATTGTCGGTGGATGATGTGAGGGCCGAACTGGCCAAGCTGTGATGCAGCTTTGCGCAAACCCCTAAAACATTTAAGCAGATAGGCCCATGAACCCGATAGCGCTTGCAGACCGTCTGCCCTACATCCTTAACCACTGCCGCACGATTGCAGTGGTGGGCCTGTCGCCCAAGCCGCACCGCGCCAGTTTTGATGTGTCGCGCTACATGCAGGCTGCTGGCTACCGCATCATTCCGGTTAATCCGGTCGTGGCGGCTGCCGGGGAGCAGGTACTGGGCGAAAAAGCTTACGCCACGCTGCAAGAGGCCGCACTGCACGAGAAGATTGATCTGGTGAATTGCTTTCGCAACAGTGAAGACATTCCACCCATCGTGGATGATGCGATTGCCATAGGCGCAAAAGCGGTGTGGATGCAGCTCGGCATTTCAA
>JANYFF010000101.1 GCA_025362825.1 Polaromonas sp.
AAAACCCCAGACCGGCGGTAACCAGTCTGGGGTTTTGTACTGCCGGCCTTGTTGGTAAACACGGCTGCAGTGTGAAACAAGTATCCTCCGTCATGTACAAAATTATTTGCTCGATTTGCTGCTTGATTTCATAAATCCAGATAAATATTCTGCAATATTTAATATTTCGGTTAAATTGTCGGAATGGACACTTTGGACCGAAAAATTCTTCAGGTTTTGCAGGCTGATGCGCGCACCAGCCTGCAGGACATCGGCAATGCTGTTGGCCTTAGCCCTTCACCTTGCTGGGGGCGCATCAAAAAAATGGAGCAAGCCGGTGTAATCGAGGGTTACACCGTGCGCCTCAATGCGCAGGCGCTGGGACTGGGCGATACGGTGCTGGTGCAAGTTACGCTCGACAGCCATTCGGACAACACGCTGGAAAAATTCGGCGAGACGCTGGCTGCCATTCCCGAAGTGATAGAGGCATATCTGGTTTCAGGCGAATACGACTACCTGCTGCGCATTGCGGTGCATGACACCAAGGACTATGAGCGGTTGCTGCGCGAGCGCCTGTACAAGATCAAGGGCATACGCCACAGCAAATCCAGCTTTGTGCTGCGCACATTGAAAAAAGCCGATCTGCCGCTGCTACCCGGCTAGTCAGTTTTCTGGTCAGGCGTAGGTTACCCACTCCGCATGCTCAGGCGCATCCAGATGCGGCAGGGTGTTGTAGGTCACCAGCATGTGGCGTTTGGGGGTGAAAGCGAATTCGGTCACTGATGCATTGCGTATGCGCAGGTTCAGCTCAATCGTGGCTTCCGGGCTGGTCCCGAGCACGTGGCCCACGGCTGTTGATATCGGGCCGCCGCTGGATACCAGCAGCACGCTGCCCTCATGATTTTTGCGAACGTGGTCGAGGGCGCTGGTAATGCCGGCTACAAAGTCGCTGTAGCTTGGCATGCCGCGCGGGCTGACGACGCCGGCCATCCACTGCGCCAGGCCATCTTTCAACAACCGAAAGTGGCTGCGGTACATCTCGGGCGATGTCGGCTTTTCAAGTTTGTGCGGATGGATGGCGGCTATGACGGCTTCGCTGTCGTACTCGTTGAGGCCGGGCCATTCGAGCGCCTGTAGCGTGCCGCCGGGCGTGATACCCATGCCTTCGCAGATGCCGGCAAAGGTCTGCTTCTGGCGGCTTAGCGTGCCCGTCAGGGCAGCATCAAAAACGACGCCTTTGTATTTGAAGTATTCACCGAGACGCACCGCCTGGCGGTAGCCCAGCTCGCTGAGTACGTCGTAGTTTTCAGCGCCAAACGAGGCCTGGCCGTGGCGCACAAGATATAAAGTTCCCATGCACGCAATTTAAACGCAAGCAGCCCGGAGCCAAGTCACGCGAGCGACGAGACTTTTATTTTTGATGCTTTTGCGCGCCGATGCGTCAGTGACGCAAGGCCCCCGCGATGGCAGGCATGGCGCCCACGGACGGCATGGCAGGAACCACCGTGGTCCGAAAGAGTGCATGCTTTTGAGCTGCCTCGTCCAACCGGGGTAGCGACAGATAGCGCAAACAGCAGACCCGCAGAAAAGAGGTGAAGTTGGGGTTGTCTTCACGCCGGGCGGACAGCTCGCCATGCAGCGTGGTGATCATCTGGTTGGTGGTTTTTTCTTCGCGGCCTGCGATTTCAGCCAGCACATCCCAAAACAGGTTTTCAAGCCGTATGGTGGTCAGTACATTGTTGATGCGAAGGGAACGGGTCCGGGCTTCATACTGGATCGGGTCCGCATTGACGTAAACAGAACACATGGCTGTCTCCATGAGGGTAAGCCTGCTGAAGGCGGTAAAAAACGGGGAAGTGCAGCGGTCTGGGCCGCCGTCACTACCCCGGAGCTTGCATCAAATTGCTTTTTCTGTCATCTGTTTCGTGATGTAGTCAGCCTGGCGAATAGCCAGACTGACGATGGTCAGCGTGGGGTTTTCTGCGCCGCCAGTGGTGAACTGGCTACCATCCGAGATGAACAAATTGCCAATATCGTGCGTCTGGCCCCACTTGTTGCAAACACCATCTCTGGCATTCGCGCTCATGCGGCAGGTCCCGAGATTGTGGGTCGACGGGTATGGCGGTGTACGGAATGT
>JANYFF010000136.1 GCA_025362825.1 Polaromonas sp.
CGAAACCGAGGCGCATGTGATCCCAACGGCGGCGGCTGATGAGATCGCGATCGGCGTCGTCGCGGTGGAAGTACCGGGCGAACTGGTCGGCCGACGGTTCGCCGTCGAACCGGCCATATCGGCGCTGCTGCGCCTCGGTCAGAAAACTCACAGGCATGGCGGCCGCCTTGCGAAACTCCTAAGTTTTGCAGGACCGCGAGCGGGCACCGAAAACCGGGGGATTTGGACTTGCAGCTCGGGACCGTGCGGTTTCTCGGTACCTTCCTCGACGATCCAACGGCCGTGCCGCCCGGTGTCGTCAAAACCTTGGGCGGCCAACTCGGTATCCGCGACGCGGACAACCTGGCGCGTTACACGAATGGGAACGCGCACTGGCGCCACGCGGGCGAAATCCGTGACAGGTATGGATACCAGGAATTTTCCGATCCGAAGATGCAGTTCCGCCTCAACCGCTGGCTCTATGCCCTCTGCTGGACCGGCACCGACCGGCCGAGTGTGTTGCTTGATCGGGCCGTCGCCTGGCTCCTCGCCAACAAGGTTCTGCTGCCGGGCCTGACCGTGCTTGAGCGCGCCGTCGCCCAGGTGCGCAGCCGCGCCAACGAGCGACTTTGGCAACGGTTGACCAGCGCCGTTTCGCCGGAGCAACGGGCACGCCTGGAAGCCCTGGTTGTGGTCCCGGAAAACGAGCGGGTGAGCCCGCTCGACCGGTTGCGTGATGGCCCCGTGCTGCATAGCCCGGCCGAGCTGGGTCGTGCCGTCGAGCGGCTGCAAGAGGCACAGGTGCTGGCGACTGGCCTTCCCTCAATCGACAGGCTGCCAAAGTCCAGAATCACCGCGTTGGCCCGCTTTGCCACAGCGGCGAAAGCGCAAGCCGTCGAGCGCCTTCCTGATGATCGCCGCATCGCCACCCTGCTGGCCTTCGCACGTTCGCTGGAGGCCAGCGCTCACGACGACATGCTCGACCTGTTCGATGTGGTCGTCACTGGCATGTTCGCCGACGCGAAGGCCGCCGGTCAGAAGGACCGGCTCGGATCGATCCGCGACCTCGACGCCGCCGCCTTCAAACTCCACAAGGCCTGCACCGTGTTGCTGGATGAAAAGACACCGAACGCCGGTGTGCGCCGGGCGGTGTTCGACTTGATGTCCAGGAACGAGTTGGCCGAGGCGATGGCACAGATCGATACGCTGGCCCGGCCGGCCGACGACCAGTATTTCAAAGAGCTTCGCGCCCAGCATCGCCGGTTGCGGTTTCTGCCGTCGATGCTGCGGGCCGTGTCGTTCGGCGCCGCGCCGGCGGGCAAGCCGATCCTGGAGGCCATCGACGCGATCCGAACCGTGCTCGACGAGAAAAAACGTCCCGGCACATTGCCGATCGGCTTCGTACCGGAAAGCTGGAAGAGCCAGGTGCACGACGAATCCGGCGCCATCGATATGACCGGCTACCGCCTTTGCCTTCTCGACCGGATGCGCGCGGCCATTCGGCGGCGCGACATCTATGTGGCGGCGAGTTTTCGCTACGCCGACCCGAGGAAGGGGCTGCTGGATGGCGCCGCCTGGGAATCCGCGCGACCGGCCGTCTGCCGCACCCTTGGCGTTTCGAGCCAGGCCAACGAGGAATTGGACGATCTCAGCCGGCGGCTCGACCAGGCGTTCAAGCACACAGCCGCCAACCTGCCGCACAACCCAAGCCTTCGGGTGGAGGAGATTTCTGGCGACCTTGATCTTGTACTGTCGCCGCTCGACAAAATTGAAGAACCGGCCAGCCTCGTCGCCTTGCGGGCCGCCGTCGACGCCCGCATGCCACGCGTTGAACTCCCGGAGCTGGTCCTTGAAATCCAAGCCCGCACGGGTTTCGTGGACGCCTTCAGGCACGTCAGCGAGGCCAAAGCCCGCGCCGAAGACCTCGCAACCAGCGTCAGCGCCGTTCTGGTTTCGGAGGCCTGCAACACCGGCGTCGAGCCGATCATCCAAGCGGACGTGCCGGCACTCCGGCGCTCGCGATTGGGTTGGGTGAAACAGAACTACATCCGTGCCGATACGCTCACCGCAGCCAACGCCAAATTGGTCGCGATGCAGAACAGCATCGAACTCGTGAAGGCATGGGGCGGCGGCGAGGTGGCGTCCGCCGACGGCATGCGGTTCGTGGTGCCGATCCGCACCGTTCATGCCGGGCCGAACCCGAAATACTTCGGC
>JANYFF010000163.1 GCA_025362825.1 Polaromonas sp.
TTCTGCACGCTGAGCAGCAAGGTGCGCTGGCCGTTGTAGAGCGCCAGGCTGTCAATTTCCTGTGCGCCGTCGGCGATGCGCGCCACCTGGTCCACGGTGACCGCTGCGCCGGTGCCCGTGCCTGCGCCGGCATTTTTACGGGCGACGATGATTTTGCCGAAGTCTTCGGGCCGCTTCATGCGGGCATCGATCTTGACCACACGCTCCTGTGCCATCGAGCGAATCGCGCCTACCGGCAAGTCCTGGTTCTCATTGCGAACGGCATTGACAACCTGGTCGGCTGTAATGCCCAGCGACTCCATGGCCTGCGGGTTCAGGTAGACATTAATTTCGCGTTTGGTGCCGCCCACCAGCGTCACGGAGCCTGCACCACGAACGTTTTCAAGACGTTTTTTAAGCACCTGGTCGGACCAGTTGGTCAGCTCGACGGCGGACATTTTTTCTTTGACGGCAGTCCCGGATGAGGGCAACACAGCAACCGACCATACCGCGCGGCTTGAAGGGTCAAAGCGCAGCACGCGCGGCTCCTTGACTTCGTCACGGAAGTTGGGGCGAATGGTCGCGATTTTCTCGCGCACATCTTCTGCGGCCTTGCGGCCATCCACATACAGCTGGAACTCGATGATGACGACCGACTGGCCTTCGTAGCTGCGTGAGGTCAGCGCGCTGACACCGGCGATCGAGTTGACGCCTTCCTCAATTTTTTTGGTGACTTCGCTTTCGACAATCTCGGGCGATGCGCCTGGGTAGTCTGCGGTGACGACAACCACCGGCAAGTCGATGTTCGGGAACTGGTCTACCTGCATGCGCTGGTAAGAAAAAAGTCCCAGCACTACGATGGCCAGCATGACCATGGTGGCAAAGACCGGATTTTTAAGACTGACTTGTGTAAACCACATGGTGCCGGCCTTAAGGTGCTTTGGGGCTGGCTGGCAGTGCTTGGGCGGCGCCTGGCTTGTCGCCCGCTGCCGGCAACTGCGTGAGCTTTACCCTGGTGCCTTCACGTATGTAGCCAACGCTTGAACCAATCAGCTGCGTGCCTTCGGCAATCCCTTTGACAGCCACGACGTTTTCCTGGCCGGCGGTGCCGCGCGCGCCAAGTTCAATCGGGATGTGCTTGACCGCGCCATCCTGAATTGCCTGCACATACGGGGCTGGTTTGTCGGTGCGCACGCTGCTCAGCGGCACGGCCAGCAGCGGCGCACGTGCAGTGCCCAGCGTGCCTTGGGCAAAAAGTCCCTGGCGCAAGGGCAGTGTCGTGCCGACCACCGTGTTGGCTATGCTCAGGTAGGCCAGCACACTGCGACTGCCCGCCTGAGCGCTGGGGTTGATGCGCACCACAGTAGCCTTGACGACCTGCGGGCTGCCTTCAATCTGCAGTTCAGCGGTTTGGCCCATGCTGACGTTCATTGAATCGGTGGCGCTCAGGCTGGCCTCCAGCTCAAGCCGGCTGAGGTCGACGATTTCCACTATTTTTGCGTCGATGCCCACGCGCTCGCCGGGCTGCGCCAGACGCTGCGAAACCTGGCCCGAGATAGGAGCCCTGAGGACCGTGTCGTCGACCGACTTGGCTGCTACTTCGGTCGCAGCTACTGCGGCCTTGTAAGTGGACTGCGCCGCATTCAGGTTAGCCAGCGAGGTGTCCAGCGCTGTCTTCGAGATAAAGCCCTGGTCCACCAGCGCCTTGTTGTTGTCATACTGGCGCTGCACCACCTCGACCTGCGCCTTGGCGGATTCGCCCTGCTCACGCGCCTGGCGTACGCGTGCCTGGTATTCGCTGGCATCGATGCGGGCGATCACCTGGCCGGCCTTGACTACGTCGCCCTCGCGCACTGTCAAGCCCTGCAGTTCGCCGGCAACGCGTGCCTTGATGACGGCAGACGTCACCGCCTTGAGCGATCCGGACACTGGCAGGCCTTGCGTAAGCTGCAGTGTTTGAGCCATCACCACGTCAGAAGGGGCCAGCTCGACGAGGCCGACGTCTTTGGCCGCCGCACTGGTGGCCAATGCCTGCTGTTGGGCTTTGCGCGTAGCCAGTGAGCGCATCACACCCAGGCCAATCAGCACCAAAAGAGCCAGGCCTGCGGCCCACTTGATCCAGTTTTTTTGTCTCGGACTGATATTCATTTTTTTTCTTTTGGAGAGGCGGTGTGTTCGGGATTCGTGCTGAAGCCATAAAGGATGGCTTCGAGTTGTGAGGCGATGTATTTTTTCGGGTCGAGTGTGACGGATGCGCGTGCGCACACGCCGGATGAATGCTTGGCCAGCATTAGGAAAATCATGGGTGCGATAACGGCGAAGACGGCGTAGTCAAGGTCCAGCTTGCGGAATTCGTCGCGGTCCATGCCGCGCTGCAGGATGCGCCGTATCAGCGACTGGCCCGGCTCAATCACTTCCTGTTGGTAAAAAGCGGCGATGTCGGGAAAGTTGGTGGCTTCGCTCATCATCAGCTTGGTGATGCCCGAGGCCTTGGTGGCGCCTACGCGCTCCCACCAGATGTTCATGCAGTAGGTCAGCATGTCCACCGTGCTGCCCTCGAAGTTCGCGAATTCGTCGTTCCACTCCTTGAAGCGGCCGGAGATGTTTTCGCGGACGACCGCCTTGAGCAGCTCTTCCTTGCTCTGAAAGTACAGAAACAGCGTTCCCTTGGACACCCCGGCGCGGGCAGCGACTTCTTCAGCCCGGGTTGCGGCAAAGCCTTTTTCGACAAAAAGATTCAGCGCTGCGTCAAGCAGTTCGCCGGGTCGCGCCTCTTTGCGCCGCTCGCGCTTGACGGCGCTGGACGGGTCTTTTTTGCAGAATAGTTTGGAGAGCGACATAGTTAATGACTGACTGGTTATTAATGTAGCCATTTACATCACCACCGTCAAATATAAGCGCCGCACAAACGCCATTGGATCCAGCCCAGGGTGGTCAGATCTTCATAACCGGACCCGCAGGACAACAGTCTGCCAAGACGTTTGCTATCAAATAAATAGCTACAGGCGACCGCTTTACGGCGGCCTACGGTTTTTTTTATGCCTGAAACTCAATAAAAGGCCTGCAATCCGGTCTGCGCGCGTCCCAGGATCAGCGCATGCACATCGTGCGTGCCTTCGTAGGTGTTGACGGTTTCCAGGTTGATCATGTGGCGGATGACGTGGTATTCGTCATGGATGCCATTGCCGCCATGCATGTCGCGCGCCATGCGGGCAATGTCGAGCGCCTTGCCGCAGCTGTTGCGCTTGATCAGCGAGATCATCTCGGGCGCGTCCTTGCCTTCGTCCATCAGTCGGCCAACGCGCAGGCAGCCCTGCAGGCCGAGCGCGATTTCGGTCTGCATATCGGCCAGTTTTTTCTGGATCAGTTGGGTCTGGGCCAGTGGGCGGCCAAACTGCACGCGGTCTAGGGTGTACTGGCGGGCGCGGTGCCAGCAGTCTTCGGCCGCGCCTAGCGCGCCCCAGGCGATGCCGTAGCGCGCCTTGTTAAGGCAGCCAAACGGACCCTTCAGGCCGCTGACGTTTGGCAGCATGTTGGCTTCGGGCACAAACACGTCGTCCATGACGATCTCGCCGGTGATAGAGGCGCGCAGGCTCATCTTGCCTTCTATCTTGGGCGCGGTCAGGCCTTTCATGCCTTTTTCAAGAATGAAGCCGCGAATGCTTTCCTGGCCGCCGACCTTGCCGTCTGGGTCTTCAAGCTTGGCCCAGACCACAAACACATCGGCAATCGGCGCGTTGGTGATCCACATTTTGGCGCCCTTCATGATGAAGCCACCATCGACGGGCTTGGCCCGCGTCAGCATGCTGGCCGGGTCCGAGCCGTGGTTCGGTTCGGTCAGGCCAAAGCAGCCCACCCATTCGCCAGTGGCCAGCTTGGGCAGGTATTTTTCACGCTGGGCATCGTTGCCGTAGGCGTTGATCGGGTGCATGACCAGTGAGCTTTGCACACTCATGGCGCTGCGGTAGCCGCTGTCCACACGCTC
>JANYFF010000406.1 GCA_025362825.1 Polaromonas sp.
GCCGGGAATCTCGTGAACGTATTCCAGCAGGGTGGCAAAGTCGGCGATGTCGGCCGTATCACCCATCTTGCCGCGGTAGGCATTGACGTTCTGGCCAAGCAGTGTGATTTCCTTGACCCCCTGGTCAGCCAAGCCGGCAACTTCCACCAGCACGTCTTCAAACGGCCGCGAAACTTCTTCGCCACGGGTATAGGGCACGACGCAGTAGCTGCAGTATTTCGAACAGCCTTCCATGATGCTGACGAAAGCACTGGCGTCGTCGACGCGAGCTGGCGGCAAATGGTCGAATTTTTCGATTTCCGGAAAGCTGATATCGACCTGCGGTTTGCCGAGCCGGGCACGGCTGGCCAGCAACTGCGGCAACCGGTGCAGCGTCTGCGGGCCGAACACCACATCGACATAGGGCGCGCGCTGGATGATGGCCGCGCCTTCCTGGCTTGCAACGCAGCCGCCGACGCCGATCAACACGCCTTTGGCCTTCAGGTGCTTGACGCGGCCGAGGTCGCTGAAGACCTTTTCCTGGGCTTTTTCACGCACCGAGCAGGTGTTGAACAAAATCAGGTCGGCCTCGTCCATGTTCTGGGTGGGCTCGTAGCCTTCAGCGGCACGGAGCACGTCGGACATCTTGTCTGAGTCGTACTCGTTCATCTGGCAGCCAAAGGTTTTGATAAAGACTTTTTTGCTCATGGTGTGCTACTAAAAATATAGCTAACTGCGCCCGGATTACCGGGGCTGAGAGCTGTTTTGATACTTGAAAAAGAGAAAAATGCAAAACCGCGCACTGCCTGGCACGGCGCTGGGAAACTCAGGGCTTTTTGCGGAAGAGGAAATCGAAAATCCCACCGTGCGATGCCGCCGCACGGATGTCCTTAAGCTCTTCGGCATTCAGGATCCAGACCTGGTAAATCTGGCCGCTGCCATCGCGCATGTAGTTGATGGCCAGCGTCTGGCCGACAAGCCGGCCCGACAGGACGAGGTAGTTTTGCGCGTCGAAAATGCGGGCGCCCGGCGACAGCTGCTCGGCCTTGCCGTCGATGGTGATAAGCGGGTGATTTTGCACCGCCATCTCGCCATGAAGTACCGCTTTTGGAAAAGCCCTGACACCGAGTTTGGCGTCTTCGGTCTGGGCCGAGGTGACCAACGGCCAACTTGTCACGAGGCTGCCTGCGGCGGCCATCAAAAGCGCGGCCAGTAGGCGGGAGATGCAGCGGTTCATGGTGTTTGTCCAGAGGCTGTTAGAAGAAATTTTAAAACGGAGTCAATCAGTGATGTCAATGATTGTGCTCTGTGCATTCAATCATCGCGTTATCGCTACCTTATTTTACCGGGCTCGGCGGGCCTTTCACATTTAATGCCGTCCACTGGACCTTCAATGGAAAGCGTCGTAGCGGGGGGTACTGAAACCTGCATTGATCAATCTGCGCTTTGTGGCATTTTCTTTGTGCTTGCTGACCGTAGAAATGATGCTTGCCAAACAAAAAAAGGCCAGCTTACGCTGGCCCTTGTCATAAAAAGCGCTTGTTTATTGAGCGGGGCCATACGTATAGCCGGAGGCACAGCCTGTGCCGGTACAGGTAGTGGTCAGCATGTTCACGATGATTTTGCCGGTATTATTTTTAGAGTGGAAATGCCCCACGCCAGATGTATCGCCGCCCGACACGTTATACGGCCAGCCTGTCGTGTAGTCCCAGTTCACTTGTTGCGTGTCGGAGCCGGCACCAACGTTGATTTGCGCTTTTACGTTGGTGTACGACCGGAATTTCGGACTGTTGCCGCAAACCGAATAATCAGAATAGGTTGAACACATGATTTGGTCCTTGGTGCCAGCGTACAGCGTGTAGAAACTGGTGCTGGGCGCTTGCGAGGGCGCCGCTGGCATGCTGTACCACGCGCCGTTGTCTGCAGTCCATGGATTGATGCCAGGTGACCAGCTATCCGGAAAGAATCCAAACACCCACCCATCGTAGACATTCTGGGATCCGCAAGTTGGCGCATATGCATTGGAATAGCCGGTATAGATACAAGAATCCAGTCCGTGCAAGCCACCTGCAATGTTGATAAAGCGCCTTACGCTGCCCCAATTGTTGTAATAGTGGAGCGTCGCGATCGACATCGACACCCCGAATGAATGAGAGATGATGTCGACCTGTGATTTGCCAGTGAACGATTTGACTTGATTAATGAAGCCATTAATGATGTCGAACTTGGATTCTTGATGGTAGTTCATGGCAGCTGAGCCACGCTCGGATGAATTCAAATAGTTG
>JANYFF010000207.1 GCA_025362825.1 Polaromonas sp.
CTGCTTCCAGACCTTCGGAACGCCATAGACCTGCATGTTGGACTCCCAGACACGTTTGATCTCCGGTTGCAGGACTTCATCGCGCCTGGCACGGGCACTACGCCTGGATGTATCGCGAAGCTGTGCTGCGTGGCGCCGGTACGCAGTCAAGTACGGCATTTTAAAGACGCTGTGCCTTGAGACTGGCGACGATCCAGAGCGCGATGGAATAGAGCATAAGCCAGACGCAAGCAAGAAAACGATAAACAAGATTGAGGCGATTGCCAAGCATATCGAAACCAATTTCGTCGCAGGTAATAAGTGGGCGGCTTTTGAAGCATGGGAGTCGCGCGGATTGGATCAGGACGATAGCGCCAAGGTTTGGAATCTACTTGGATCAAAGTGCCGTTCCACAATTAAAACGATGGCAGCGGAAGCCGCCAAACCAGAAACAGTTTAAGGAAATCAAATGGAATACGACAACACCAATACAGGCGCGATTTTCATCAACAATAAGAAAACTACCGATAAACATCCTGATCGCTCTGGAAGCCTGAATGTTGAAGGTAAAGATTATTGGATTAAAGGTTGGATCAACACCAACAAAGATGGCGAGCCATATCTAAAAGTAAGCGTTAGCCCAAAAGAGCAGGATGCGCCAGCAAAGCCACAAGCACGCAAGGCAATCCCGATGGATGACGATGGAAGCATTCCCTTCTGATATGACGCACCGTAAGCAAGCATTACTCGCCCCTATGCCAGCTACATGCGTACAGCTTCACGCCATGCTTCCAACGATTGCATATCGCAGCGTCACACGCATCGTCAAGACGTTGCATCAATCTGGTGAGGTGCATATATCAGGCTGGCGTCGCAATCCTGGTGGCGGGCCATCTATACCCGTCTATTCGGCAGGCGAAAGAGCAGATAAGGAATGCACGCTGCGTTATATGACTGGTGCTGAGTGGAGTAAGAAAACGCGAGAGCGTGCAAAGAAGACGGGGCAGCATGAAATCAACGCTGCAAAGAAACGCCAGAATCGCAAGTTAAAGCGATTGATTGCAACGAAGCAGACAGCCCAATGGTTTGCAGCACTGCCAGGGGCGATGGGATGAGAAACGATACCAACACACAAGTCAACATCGCCGTCATTCGTATCACTGGCAAACAATTCTGCTCGCATCATCAAGGGTACGTTGCAGCGGATGCCGGAAACATGATTAAGCGCAGGAAAGTTACCCGATTCATTTGCATTAATTGCCAACAACTCAAAGGAAAATAATGTCAATCATCATCACTCTAATTTTCTACCTCATCGTCCTCGGCTTGCTCTACTGGCTCGTATCGCTGATCCCGCTACCTGACCCATTCGGACGCATCGTGCAAGTCCTTTTCATCATCTTAGCGGTGCTGGTTGTGCTGTCAGCGTTTGGCATTGTAAGCGGTGGCTTGCCACATATCCGGCTGTGAGCAGCGAATGAGTTTTGAGCTTTCACAGGAATTCACGTTTGAGGCTGCGCATACGCTAGTCCGCACGGTGCCTCTTGAAGAGTTCACGCCCAGCACCCGCATTCACGGCCACAGCTACACCGCGACAGTAACGATTCACGGCAACATCGGGGTAAGCGGAATGATTGAGCGATTTACCCTACAGCGGAACAAGCGTGAGCAAGTCGATTTGTTTTACCTGCGGCAAGAAATCAACCGAGTTCGTGACGCGCTTGATCATCGTTTTTTAAACGAAGTTGATGGATTGGGAGCGCCGACGCTAGAAAACTTGTGCATGTTTATTCATAAAAACATCAAGGGTTTTCCAGTTTCGGCGGTTAGCGTAAAGCGCGTAACTGGCGGCGACTCTTGCATTTACCGGCCATGACAATCCATTACCACGGCACGCCGATTACGCCGCGCACAGTCTTGTCGGAACTGACAGGCCGGTTTTTCTGCGTGTCGCACTTTCGTCCCGATGATGTGGAGTGGTGCCATAAACACGGCCAAGGCGTGATGTTGGACAACGGAGCTTTCTCGGCATGGCGCAGTGGCAAGCCGACTGATTGGCCTGCTTTCTACGAATGGGCAGAGGAATGGTTAGCTTATCCGACAAGCTGGGCGGTGATCCCTGACGTAATCATGGGCGACGATGCGGCAAACGATTCGCTAATTGCTCAATGGCCGCATGGGCAGCGCGGCGCGCCTGTATGGCATATGCACGAGCCGATTGAGCGCCTGAAGCAGTTATGTGACGAATGGGAGCGCATCTGCATTGGATCGTCAGCAGAATATGCGGTTGTCGGCGCACCGATCTGGCATCAACGCATGACAGAGGCAATGAATGCAATTTGCAAAACTGGGCGTGTTCCCGCTTGGATTCACATGCTGCGAGGGATGGCGGCTAGTCGATGGGGTTATCCGTTTGCGAGTGTGGACAGCACGGATATTGCAAGGAATCACAACCTGCCGCGCAATAACGCTAGACGGATGGCTGACGTATGGGATGCGGTGCAGTGTTCGCCCAAATGGAAACAAACACCGATGCAAGCAAATTTATTGGAGATTGCAGCATGAGCAACGAACAAACACTACGCGCTGCGTTGGAAGATTTTGTGCAGGCTTGGCGTAACAAGATAGACCCGAGTTCGGATAAGTGGTTACTTGTTTTGAATAACGCACAGGCTGCCCTTGCCGCCACAGAGCCGACAGCAGTGCAGCAGGACGATGCTAGCGCACTTCCGCAGGAAGCGAGGTGGGTTGATGTCGATGTGCTTGCAAACTTCATTCGGACTATTGATGGCCGAGGGTCAATAGGTGCAGGGGCATTAGCCGAAGAAATTGTTGACTTTCTTTTGTACTCATCCACTGCCCCGCAAGAAGCACAGCAATACGACGCAGAGTATCGGGCAGGCATCGAGGATGCGGAGCAAGCAGTTGGCAGGGTCGGGGCGATGGCAAACACCTGCGTCCCAACCGCATTTCTCGCTATTGATGAGATTCGGGCATTGATCGGCAAAGAGCCGGTGCTATCAGTCCCCGCCGAATACGCTGCCGCTGTCTCTGCGCTCAAGCTAATGGGCTATGTGTACACGCAGACGGATCATGGGATGACGTGGGTGGATAGCCGTCAAACCGCTTTAGATGATCTTGTAGCCGAGTCGCAGCATTTGGGATTGTATGGAGATGAGAAATGACTGAGCAGGAAATGATTTGGGTTGCGCGAATCGTGACAAAAACCATGATGGCAGAGCATCCGCGCCCTACGCAGGTTAATGCTGTGCAAGCAGCAGAAATGCTTTCCTTGTGCCCTCAGACGGTACGCCGAATGATTAAAGATGGGCGCTTGCCGATTAACAAGTGCGGCTTGATTCCCGTTGTAGAAGTGGATCGCGCCCTAGCCGTTAAGTCAGCAGCTTGAGCATTTCCTGAGTGGTTGGCGCGTAGTAAACCATCGCCATTTTGGGATCGCTCCAACCAAATATTCTACAGAGCATTAACACATCGACTTGCTTGGAGATTCGGGTTGCAGCGGTACGGCGGGCATCGTGGAATGTGAATCCATCTAACCCTGCCCGCATTCTTGCTTTGCGGAATAGTGCATCAAGCGTTTGTGTCTTAATGCCAAAAACAAATGCTTTGTCGAAACCTTTCATCAAGTCAATGACTTTTTGCGCTTTGGGCGTAATGGGGACTTTGCGGGCTTTCCCATTTTTTGTCATGGGGAGATCGCAGTAACCATCCCCCAAATTCTCCCATTTCAGATTGCATATCTCCCCGGCTCGCATACCAGTACGCAAGGCAAGTAGGAAGCAGCATCCTACGGCTTGCGTTACTGATTTAACTTTTCCGCCGTAATCTAACTGCCTGAGCATAGCCTTAATCTGTGCGCGGGTAAGCGTAATTGTCCGATGGCGCGGGCTGGGAGGCTTTCGCAAGTCTCGGATGGGGTTAGTATCAATCCAGTCCCATTCCCGCCTTGCAGCCTCGAATACAGCCGCCAGCAATCCTATATCCCGCAAGACAGTTCCAGGCATTACTTTCTTTAGCCTATCGTCGCGCCACAATCCTAAATCCTCAGTAGTAACCGATGCAATTTTCTTGTCTAGCGGCAACTTGTGAGATTCAAACGCAGCGAGCCGGATAATCTCCCAACGCTCCCCACGCTTGGCGGTAGACTCATTTTCAGAGTAACGCCGGAATACATCACGTAAGGTTTTCGTATTGCCTGGGTGCGTGTTGACGCCTTGGCGTATCTCTGTCTCTCTGCGAGCAGCCCACGATTCGGCTTCACGCTTCGTCTTGAATGTCGCGCTTTCTCGCTTGGCTAGGATCGAGATTTGTACACGGTAGCCGCTTGCTGTTTTTTGGATTGACGCCATTGGGGAGCTGTCGGAGCCGGTGGGGGAAATACGGTGAGATTGGCGGGATATTGGGTGTTCATTCTGTGACGTTTTGAATGATACCGGAGATTTTTCTAGATGCGTAAACCTATGATTTGTATAGGATTTAGCAGATAAGATGATGTTGCATTAACTAATGATGGTGCCCGGAACCGGAATCGAACCGGTACACCGTTTCCGGCGAGAGATTTTAAGTCTCTTGTGTCTACCTGTTTCACCATCCGGGCAGGGCAAACGCTGGAGCATGCAGGTGGCGCGTCGGTCGGATCATGTGACCTCA
>JANYFF010000243.1 GCA_025362825.1 Polaromonas sp.
TTCCTGCGTCTGTGCAAGACGGGCTGAACTGGGTGTCGCGTGCTTGTCTGGTCGTGGCCATTGTCGCCCTGGGCATGAAAACTTCTTTCGTGGAGCTCAAGTCTTTTGGCTGGCGCCCCTTGGTGATGCTGTTGTCTGAAACGGTATGGATGGCCGCGCTCGTATTGATCCTTATATTGACTGTGGTAAGGGCATAAGCGCGCTGCAGATAGGCGCTAAGGCGGTCGAAGGCCTTGCCGCATCTGCAGGGCGTTGACGTACTGCCTATCGGTTTGTGCGGCAGCGCCCTCAAAAGGCCATATCTTCATCGCGCCGAAGCCGTCTTCCAGCAGGCTGGGCCTGGCCGCCGGAAAAACGGCTACAGCGCGATAAAGTAGACCGTATGACGGATCTCACAGAAAACCCTGGTTTGAGCTTGAATGCGGTGGTGCGCGGGGCCTGCCCGCATGACTGCCCGGACACCTGCTCATTGCTCACCACCGTGCAGGCTGGCGTCGCGACGAGGGTGCAGGGCAACCCGGACCACCCGCAGACCGGCGGTGTGCTGTGCAACAAGGTGTCGCGCTACACCGAGCGCAGCTACCATCCTGAGCGATTGCTGCAGCCATTGCGCAGGGCCGGGCCCAGGGGCTCTGGCCAGTTTGAGCCGGTCAGCTGGGATGAGGCGCTGCGTGACATCGCTGCCCGGCTGTCGGCCATTGCGGCGCGGGACCCGCAGGCCATCGTGCCCTACAGCTACGCCGGCACCATGGGGCTGGTGCAGGCAGAGGGCATGGCTGCCAGGTTCTTCAACCGCCTCGGCGCCTCCCTGCTGGACCGCAGCATCTGCTCTGCAGCCGGTGGTGAAGGCCTGACGCAGACGCTGGGCGGCAAGGTCGGCATGCGGGTGGAGTTTTTTGCCGAGTCAAAACTCATCCTCATCTGGGGCAGCAATTCGATTGCCAGCAACCTGCATTTCTGGCGCTACGCACAGCAGGCCAAGCGCAACGGCGCCAGGCTGATCTGCATCGACCCGCGCAGAAGTGAAACCGCTGAAAAATGCCACGAGCACATTGCCCTGCTACCCGGCACTGACGGCGCGCTGGCGCTGGCGCTTATGCACGAGCTCATCGCCCACGACTGGCTGGACCACGACTACATCGCGCAGCACACGCTGGGCTGGCAGGCGCTGCGCGCGCGCGCCCTGCAGTGGACACCGGAGCGCGCCGCCGCCATTTGCGGCGTGCCGGTTGAGCAAATCAAAACCCTGGCCCGCGACTATGGCCAGAGCATGGGCCAGCGCCAGCGCCAGCCCGCAGCCATCCGGCTGAACTACGGCATGCAGCGGGTACGCGGCGGCGGCAATGCCTCGCGCGCCATCGCCTGCCTGCCCGCGCTGATTGGCGCCTGGCGGCACCGCGCTGGTGGCTTGCTGCTGAGCAGCTCGGGCGCCTTCCCGGTGGACAAGGCAGCGCTGCAGCGCCCCGACCTGCTAGCCGGGCGCAAGCCGCGCACCATCAACATGATCACCATAGGCAACGACCTGCTCGCGCCAGCGTCGGCCGTCTTCGGGCCAAAGATTGAAGCCCTGATTGTCTACAACAGCAACCCGGTCGCGGTGGCGCCAGAATCAGGCAAGGTGGTGCAGGGCTTTGCGCGCAAAGACCTGTTCACCGTGGTGCTGGAACATTTCCAGACCGATACCGCCGACTACGCAGACTACATCCTGCCCGCCACCACCCAGCTAGAGCATTGGGATGTGCACGGCGCCTATGGCCACACCGACGTGCTGCTCAACCGCCCGGCCATTGCGCCGCAGGGCCAGGCCCGGCCCAACAGCCAGATTTTTCGCGATCTGGCGGCACACATGGGCTTTAATGACGCCTGCTTTCTGGATAACGACGAAACCCTGTGCCGCAAAGCCTTTGCAGGCAAGGTTGATTTCAATGCGTTGCTGGACAAGGGCTTTGCCACCTTGAGCCTGCCGGAGGCGCCGTACGCAAACGGCAACTTCCCGACGCTATCGGGCAAATGCGAATTCTTCAGCGCCCGGCTGGCGGCGCAGGGCCTGGACGGCCTGCCTGAGCATGTGCCGAATTACGAAACGGCAGGGTCCTCGGCGCTGTATCCGCTGGCGATGATTTCGCCGCCGGCTCGCAACTTTCTCAATTCAACCTTCGTTAATGTCAAAAGCCTGCGCAGCATGGAGGGCGAGCCGGTGCTGGAAATGCACAGCGCAGACGCAGATGCACGTGGCGTCAAGACGGGCGATGTCGTCCGTGTCTTCAACCAGCGCGGCGACTACGTGGTCAGGGCCGAGGTCTCGACCCGTGCCAGGCCCGGTGTTGTCAACAGCCTGGGCGTGTGGTGGCGCAAGTTTGGCCTGGCAGGCACCAACGTCAACCAGCTCACCAGCCAGCACCTGACCGACCTGGGCCGCGGTCCGGTGTTTTACGACTGCCTGGTTGAAGTCAGCCTGGCAACCGCGCCGGCCACACAAGCCGCATGAGCGCCTCACGCACGCTGCTCGCAGTCATTGCAGCCAGTCTTCTTAGCAGTGGCTGCGCCAGCGTGGGCTATTACTGGCAATCCGTCAGCGGCCATGTCGGGGTGATGAACAGCGCCCGGCCTGTGAGCGACATACTCGCCGATTCGCAAACACCCGAGGCACTGCGGGCCCGGCTGGCCATGACGCAGCGCATGCGCAGTTTCGCCGTCACCGAGCTGGGCCTTCCGGACAACGGCAGCTACCACCGTTACGCCGACCTGCATCGCAGCGCGGTCGTCTGGAACGTGGTCGCCGCACCGCTGTTTTCACTGACGCTGAAAACCTGGTGCTTTCCGGTGGTGGGATGCGTCGGCTACCGCGGTTATTTCAATGAGGCCGACGCGCAGCTGGAGGCTGGCAAGCTCAGGGCAGAAGGGCTGGAGTCCAGCGTTTATGGCGTGCCAGCTTACTCAACCCTGGGCTGGATGAACTGGGCTGGCGGCGACCCGCTGCTCAATACCTTCATCAACTACCCCGAAGGTGAACTCGCGCGGCTGATTTTTCATGAGCTGGCGCACCAGGTGGTGTACGCCAGCGGTGACACCATGTTCAACGAGTCCTTCGCCACCACCGTCGAACGCCTGGGCAGCCGGCGCTGGCTGGACAGCCAGTCCAGTGAGGCGGCCCGAAAGCAGTACGCCGCCTTTGACGGGCGGCGCCAGGAGTTTCGCGCACTGGCGCTTGCCACGCGGCGCGAGCTGACGGAGGTTTACGCCCCCATTTACCCAGAAAAAGAGGGTGTAGCCCTTGTAAAACGGACGCCTTCAGCTACTGATTTAATAGCAGTCGAGAAATCCAAGGCGCTCGTCATGCAGCGCTTTCGGGACAACTACGCACGCCTGAAAGAAAGCTGGGGTGGTTTTGCAGGCTACGACCCATGGGTTGCAAAAGCCAACAATGCCGCCTTTGGCGCGCAGGCCGCGTACGACGAACTGGTGCCGGGGTTTGAATCGCTGTTCGAGCGTGAGGGACGCGACTGGGCACGGTTTTATGATGCAGTAAAGCAGCTGGCCAGCCTGCCTGAAAAAGAGCGGCACAAAGCCTTGAAATAATCGACCGATACAAAGCAGGAGACACCAATGGCTGACATCCACATCGAACGCGAGCACCGCATGAGCTTTGCCGAGGCACGCAAGGCGGCCTTCAAATGGGCCGAGCAGGCCGAAGAGAAATTTGACATGGCCTGCACTTACGAAGAGGGCAAGGCACTGGACGAAGTCAGCTTCACGCGCTCAGGTGTCAGCGGCACGCTCACCGTCACCAAGGACCGCTTTGAGCTGCAGGCAAAGCTTGGCTTTCTGCTGGGTGCCTTCAAGGAAAAGATCGAAGGTGAAATCGTGAAAAACCTCGACGCCCTGATTGCCAAAAGCCCGCCTGCTACAAAAAAAACTGCGGCCAGAAAAGCGCCCGGCAAAAAAGCCTGAACGGCGGCGCGCTTGGTCACTGCACGCTACAACCTGGCGAGGTTCGACCTGGTGTCCATCAGGCTGGCAGTGGCGTGCGCACAAACCGGCAGCCTGACCGCGGCAGCGCGGGATTCACACCTGGCCCTGGCCGCAGCCAGCCGGCGGATAAAGGAACTTGAAAGCGCACTTGGCGACGCCTTATTTGAACGCCACGCCCGCGGACTGCTGCCTACCGCTGCGGGACGGGTTTTTGTAAAACACGGCCTGACACTGCTGCAAACCATGGAGCAGCTTGGCACCGAGCTGACCGACCTACGCCAGGGTATTGCACGCCACATCAGCCTGTGCGCAAGCAGCGCCGCCATCAGCCAGTTCCTGCCGCCTCTGCTTGCACGTTATGCCGAGCTGCAACCGCAGGTGCGCATTGACCTGGAAGAACAAGTCTCTGAAGCCGTTGTTGCAACCCTGCGCGAAGGGCGCACCGACGTCGCCGTGTTTGTCGAAGGCCCCGACACAACCGGCCTGGCCACGCAGCTGTTTCGTACCGACGAGCTGGTGCTGGTGATGCCTGCCCGGCACCGCCTGGCGACTGGCAAATCACCCCTGCCATTTGTTGATGCGCTGGACGAGGAATGGATCAGCCTCACCGCCGGAGCGGCCATGCTGCAAAAGCAGCAACAGGCGGCGCTGGCCGCGGGCCGGCCGCTCAAACTGCGCATGCAGGTACGCAGTTTTGATGCGGTCTGCCACATGGTGGCCTCGGGCCTGGGCATTGCGGTGCTGCCCAAGGGCGCCAGCCTGCCCATCATCAAAAGCATGTTACTAGGCTGGCGACCATTGGCCGATGGCTGGGCACAACGCCGGCTGCTGCTGGCGACCGATGCGGGTAAGAGCGATGCAGCCATCACTGCGCTGGTGGACTTTCTGGTAAAGCCTTCGCAAAATGCGAAGGCGAATGGACGCAAAGAGTAATGGACGCCCGCAGCCCGCTTGGGCACACTGCGCCGCCATGGACACTACTTTTAACCCTGCCAGCCAGGGCCCGCTCGCCGGCCTCAAGGTTCTTGAACTCGGCCAGCTGATTGCCGGCCCTTTCGCCGCCAAGACGTTGGCCGACTTTGGCGCCGACATCATCAAGATCGAAACGCCAGGTACCGGTGACCCGCTGCGCAAATGGCGGCTGCTCAAGGACGGCACGTCTGTCTGGTGGCAAGTGCAGTCGCGCAACAAGCGCTCACTGGCGCTCGACCTGCGGAAGCCCGAAGCTCAGGGCATTGTGCGCAAGCTGGCCGCCGAGAGCGATGTGCTGATCGAGAACTTCCGGCCCGGCGCGATGGAAGGTTGGGGCCTGGGACCTGACGACCTGCTCAAGCTCAATCCGCGTCTCATCGTGCTGCGCATCAGCGGCTATGGCCAAACCGGCCCCTACCGTGACCGGCCAGGATTTGGTGTGGTGGCCGAGGCCATGAGCGGCCTGCGCCACCTGACCGCGGAGCCCGGACGTGTGCCGGTCAGAGTTGGTGTCAGTCTTGGCGACACGCTGGCAGGGCTGCATGGGGTGATCGGCATTTTGCTCGCGCTGCAGCACCGCCATGCCCACGGTGTCGGCCAGGTGATTGACGTAGCGCTGTATGAAGCGGTTTTCAACTGCATGGAAAGCCTGTTGCCCGAATACAGCGCCTTTGGCGCGGTGCGCGGCCCCGCCGGCAGCGCCCTGCCCGGCATCGCGCCCAGCAATGCCTACCGCTGCAACGATGAAGGTTATGCCCTCATTGCTGGTAACGGCGACAGTATCTTTAAGCGCCTGATGAAAGTCATTGGTCGCGATGATCTGGGTGCTGATCCAGCTCTGGCTGACAACGCCGGGCGCGTCGCACGCGTGGCTGAGATTGATGTGGCAATTGGTCTGTGGGTTGCAGAACGCAGCGTGGATGAGGTGCTGGCGGAGCTTGACAAGGTGGGCGTACCGGCCGGCCGCATCTACACAGTCGCCGACATAGCAGCT
The DNA here is from genome assembly GCA_025362825.1 of Polaromonas sp. Lineage (GTDB taxonomy): Bacteria > Pseudomonadota > Gammaproteobacteria > Burkholderiales > Burkholderiaceae_C > Polaromonas. Next base: position 5,939 of record JANYFF010000243.1, read on the forward strand.
GACCCTCACTACCAGGCGCGCGGCATGCTAGACAGTGTGCAGATGGACGACGGCAGCACGCTCGCCGTACCAGGCATCGTACCCAAGCTGTCGCTCACGCCCGGACAGCATCGCCGCAACGCGCCCACACTGGGCCAGGACACCGATGCTGTTCTGCATGAGCTGGGCCTGACACCGGCGCAAATTCAGGGGCTTAAGGACAAAGGCATTGTTTCAGGAGGAACACGATGACACGCATATTTTTTAATGAAGTGGCCACGCGCGATGGCTTTCAAATCGAGCCGGCTTTCATCGATACCGATGCCAAGATTGCGCTCGTCGATGCGCTGAGTGACTGCGGCTACGCCAAGATAGAGGTGACTTCCTTCACCTCCCCCAAGGCCATCCCGATGTTGCGTGATGCCGACGAAGTAATGGGACGTATCCGCCGCGTGCCGGGCGTCGAGTACACCGTGCTGGTGCCCAATCTGCGCGGTGCCGAGCGCGCACTTGAGGCAAAAGCCGATGAGTTAAACCTGGTCATGTCCACCTCGGAAACCCACAATTTAGCCAACCTGCGCATGCCAATGGCCATAAGCTTTGCAGCCCTGTCGGAAGTGATCCAGCGCGTCGATGGGCAAACGCCGATCAATGTGTCGCTGTCCTGCAGTTTTGGCTGCCCTATGGAAGGCGATGTGCCGCAAGCCAACGTGCTGGGCTGGGTAGAACGCTTTGCCGACCTGGGCGTGCGCGGCGTGACGATTTGCGACACCACCGGCATGGCGCATCCGGCGCAGGTCAACCGCATGGTGGAAGCTCTGCAACAGCGGTTTGCGCAGCTGCAGCTCACGCTGCACTTTCACAACACCCGCGGCATGGGCCTGGCCAATGTGCTGGCCGCCGTGCAGGGCGGCATCACGCGTTTTGACGGCTCGTTAGGCGGCCTGGGCGGCTGCCCTTATGCGCCCGGTGCCAGCGGCAACATCTGCAGCGAAGACGCTATTCACATGCTGGACGAAATGGGCTACGACACCGGTATCAACCTTGACAAGCTGCTGGCCGTTGCGCGCCAGATGCCGCAGATCGTGGGTCATGACGTACCAGGCCAGGTCGCCAAAGCGGGCCGCGTCACCGACCTGCATCCGGCGCCTGAGTTTGTAAATGAATTGCGACAGGGCGCTTCATGACAGCCACAACAGCCATGCAGGCATTAACCCTGCTGGACAAGCTGTGGCAACGTCATCTGGTTTGCGACCTGCCGGGCGGTATGTCTTTGTTGTATGTTGACCGCCATCTGGTGTACGAGGTCACCAGCCCGCAGGCGTTTGAAGGCCTGCGATTGTCTGGCCGCAAAGCCTGGCGGCCCGAGACCGTACTGGCCACCGCAGACCACAACGTGCCGACGCTGGACCGGGCCGAAGTGATCCGCAGCGGCATCGCCGATCCGCTGTCGCACGCACAAGTCCACCAGTTGAGCCGCAACTGCCGCGATTTCGGCGTGACCGAGTTTGGGCTGGCCGATCCACGGCAGGGCATCATCCACGTCATCGGCCCTGAACAAGGTGCGACCCTTCCGGGGATGACCGTTGTGGCTGGTGACTCCCACACCAGCACGCACGGTGCTTTCGGCGCGCTGGCTTTCGGTGTCGGGACGTCCGAAGTCGAACACGTGCTGGCGACCCAGTGCCTGGCCGTGAAAAAGATGAAAACGCTGCTGCTGCAAGTCGATGGCATCCTGGCGCCCGGCGTGACGGCTAAAGATTTGATTTTGTCGATCATCCGCACGCTGGGTGCTGGTGGCGCAGCAGGCTACGCGATTGAATTTGCGGGCAGCGCCATCAGGGCGTTGTCAATGGAAGGCAGGATGACCGTGTGCAACATGGCGATTGAAGCCGGTGCGCGTGTCGGCCTGATTGGCGTTGATCAGGTCACCCTGGACTACCTGCGTGGACGGCCCATGGGCCCTTCGCCTGAGTACCAGAGCCTTGCCGAGAACTACTGGCGCAGCTTGACAAGCGATACCGGCGCGGTCTATCACCAGGTGGTGCTTCTGCAGGCGGCAGATGTACTGCCCATGGTCAGCTGGGGCACCTCGCCCGACATGGTGTGTACGGTTGATGGCGTGATTCCCAACCCCGCCGACCTGGCCGACCCGCAGCGGCGCGCAGGCATGCAGCGCGCGCTGGACTACATGGGCCTGGCGGCTGGTACCCGCATCACGGACATCCGGCCGGACAAGGTCTTCATCGGCTCATGCACCAACGCACGCATCGAAGACCTGCGGGCAGCGGCCGTCGTGGTGCAAGGCCAGTATCGGGCCGATAATATCCGGCAGGCGCTGGTGGTGCCAGGTTCCGGCCTGGTCAAGGCGCAGGCTGAAGCCGAAGGGCTCGACCAGATTTTTATCGCCGCTGGTTTTGAATGGCGTTCACCTGGCTGCTCGATGTGCCTGGGCATGAACGACGACCGTTTGCTTGCCGGTGAGCGCTGTGCATCAACTTCCAATCGCAATTTTGAAGGCCGTCAGGGTGCAGGCGGCCGGACCCATCTGGTGAGTCCCGTGATGGCGGCTGCGGCAGCCATTGCCGGTCACTTTGTAGACGTCAGAACCCACTTCACCATCGGGCAGGAACAACATGCAAGCCTTTAGCGCAGTGGACGGACTGGTCGTGCCTCTTGACCGCAATGATGTGGACACCGACGCCCTGATACCAAAACAGTTTTTAAAGTCCATCTCAAAGACCGGGCTGGGGCCGTACCTGTTCGATGATTGGCGTTACGTTGACCGCGGCGTCATCGGCCAGGACTGCAGCCAAAGGCCGCTCAAGCCTGACTTCGTGCTGAATCAGCCGCGTTATGCAGGCTCACAAATTTTATTGTCACGCGACAATTTTGGTTGTGGTTCAAGCCGCGAACACGCGGTGTGGGCCCTCGACGCGTATGGTTTTCAGGTAATTATTGCGTCCAGTTTTGCAGACATTTTTTACGCCAACTGCTTCAAAAATGGTTTGCTGCCAGTGGTGCTGGATGCTGCCGATATTGACCGCGAAATCAAGGCTGTGGAGGCATCGCCGGGCTATCGCATGCAAATTGACTTGGCGTCCCAGCGCATCACCACGCAGAGCGGAGGGGTCTTTTCGTTTGCAATCGACCCGCATCGCAAGCAATGCCTGCTGGAAGGCCTGGACGACATCGCGCTGACCCTGCAGAAAACCGCAAAGATCCGGGCCTACGAACAGGTCCGACGCAGCCAGGAGCCGTGGTTGTTTGCCAACCATGCGCCGCGGAACTCTGCCAACCTTGCGCCAGTCCAAGATCTATCAAATTTATTGGAGATATAAATGATTCAACGTAATTTCTGGAAACTTGTTGCTGCAACGGCCAGCGTCATGGCCGCTTCCGTTGCCATGAACGCAACCGCGCAGGGAGCCTATCCGGCGCGGCCCGTGACGGTCATCGTGCCGCAGGCAGCAGGCGGCGCCAACGACGCCATCGCCCGCATCGTGGCGCAAAAACTCACCGAAGTGCTGGGTCAGAGCTTCATCGTCGACAACCGGCCTGGCGCTGGCGGCAATGTCGGCACAGCCCAGGCCGCAAAGTCCAAGCCGGACGGCTACACGCTCATGCTGACCACCAACAGCGCGCAGGTCATCAATCCGTTCATCTACAAAAGCACTGGTTTCGATCCCATCAAGGATTTCGAGCCGGTCGGTCTGGTAGCCAGTGCGGGCTATGTGC
>JANYFF010000278.1 GCA_025362825.1 Polaromonas sp.
TTGCTTACCTTCCGCCGACCACACGGGCGTGTCGCATGAGGGAACAGAAATACCGTCCACCATGACATGACAGGAACCGCACTGGCCGGCACCGCAGCCGAAGCGCGTCCCCTTCAACCCGCAGTCGTTGCGCAGGACGTACAGAAGTGGCGTGTTTTCGTCGGCCTGCACCGCGTGCGGGGCGCCATTGACTGCAAATCTTATGTTGCGAGATACCATCAACTTACCTCAATGTGTTCACTTGCGACCGCAAAAAAAGAGTGTCCCTTCCAGCAGGGGCCGCGGAACTGGCTTTGCCAGGCCGCAGGCGCAGCCGCCCCCTCGGGGGGCAGGGCGCTACACGCAGTGAGCAACCGTGGGGGCATTATTTCGGTGCAGACTTCATGATCGCGCCGAGGGTAGAGAATTCTTCCTTGATGTAGGCATCAAAGCGCTCAGGCGTCATGGGCATGGGTTCGGCGCCCAGCTTGGCCATTCTTTCAATCACTTCCGGCTGCGCCATCACCTTGCGGACCTCGGCATTGAGTTTGTTGATGATGGGGCGTGGCGTCTTGGCAGGCGCCAGCAGGCCGACCCAGAAATCAAATACAAAACCCGGAACACCGGCCTCAGCGACCGTCGGCACGTCGGGCAGTGCTGACGAGCGCTTTGACGTGCTGACGGCAAGGGCGCGCATGCGGTTGTCGCGAATCGACGGGATGGATGCCAGTACCGGTGTGAACATGAAATCAACCCGGCCAGAGCTGACTTCAACAATGGTTTCAGGCGTGCCCTTGAAAGGGATGTGCGTGACCTGTATGCCGGAAACGGCGCGAAATTTCTCTGCATTGACATGGGTCGCGCTGCCGACACCGGCAGAGGCATAGTTCAGCTGGCCTGGCTTGGCCTTCGCCGCGGCAACCAGCTCGCTCAGCGATTTGAACGGGCTGCCTGCGCCTACCACCAGCACATTGGGCAGTGCCGCCAGCGGCGAGACTCCCGCAAAGTCCCCCACCGTGTCGTAAGGCAGACTGCCATAGAGCGCAGGATTCACAACGTGCCCGGTGGATACAACCAGCAGCGTGTAGCCGTCCGGATCAGACTTTGCAACTTGCGCTGCACCAAGGGTACCGCCAGCGCCGGGCCGGTTCTCGACCACGATGCTGTGGCCCATGCTGGCGCCCAGGCGCTCTCCCACAATGCGGGCCATGATGTCGGTCGCGCTGCCAGCTGTAAAAGGCACGATGATCTTGATGATCTTGTTGGGATAGTCAGCCGGGCCCTGGGCCCAAGTGGATGCCACTGCGAGCAGCGTGGCTGCAACAACAAAAAGGCGTTTTTTCATGGTTTGTCTCCTAAATTAATACATATGCAGGCTGTAGCCGCCTGAAATAATGGGCATGCAGCTATTATTTTTATAGCATCATGGCTTTTGTTATCTTCTGGCCGGATACCCGAAGCGCTGCCAGATGAGGCAACAGGTCGACGCCCTGCAACTGACCACCGCGCTTTTTCCAGTTGCCGGCCACCATCACGCTGTCAATATTGGCCAGCGATGTCTGCATGACCACGCTGTTGACGGCGTCATGCACCGGCTGCATGTTGAGGTCGCTTGCACGAATCATCACCAGGTCTGCCTGCTTGCCTGCCGCCAGCGAGCCGATGCGGTGCGACCGCTTGAGCATGCGGGCGCCCTCAATCGTTACCCACGACAGGGCTTCTCGGGTGGTGACGGTCGACGTCGGCGGGATGCTGCCATGCGCAGTGCGATATTCAAAATTGTCGAGGCTGCGCTGCATGCCCAATGCCACGCGGGCCTGGGTCAGCATGTCGCCGCTGATGACGCTCTCAAGGTCAACCCCAAGCGAGGGCGCCTTGCCCAGCAGCCTTAAACGGCCTGTGATCGGGTGGCCGTGGCCCTGCGTCATTTCATTTTCAGCTGCAGCAGAAAAGCTCATGCCAAGCGCGCAAAAGCGCTTGAGCTGTTCGTCGTTTAGTGCATGGCCGTGCACGATATTGATATGTTCGCCCAGCAGGCCGGCGGCCTCGAGCTTTTCCCAGCCGTCGGGGGTACGGGCCGGGCCGCCCCCCTGGTGCATGGAAGCAATGAGGCCAAGGTCTTTGGCCATGGCGAAGTCGTGCATCGCCACATCCAGGGTTGAATAATGCGGGCCCAGCACCGCCGCCTGCACGCTGAGCAGCGTGTGCCCCTGCTGCGCTTTCAACAGGCGCTCTATCTCGGCACGAGGATGCGGCACTTCCCAAAACGGCGTCTGCCCCGGCTTGGGGTCAGGCTTGGCAGTGCCGTGGAAAAAGGCCGCACGTATGCCGGATTCCCGCAGGCCGGCGATGGCCGCATCGTTGTGGGCCGGTGTGGGGTTGTTATGGCACCAGTCGGCCAGGGTGGTGGTGCCGCAATTGATCTGGTTCAGCGCCCCGACAAGGGTTGCGATGTACAGGTCCTGCGGCTCAAACACAGTGGCCAGGCCGGCGTGCATTTTCTGGAAATACTCCAGCAGCGTCCAGTTCGCGGCCAAGCCGCGCAGCGCCGTCTGCCAGGTATGCATGTGCGCATTGATGAGGCCCGGGATGACGATGTAGCCCGCCGCATCAACCACCTGTGCATCGTCTGCCTGGATGCAAGGAGCAATCTCTGTCAGCGTGTCGCCGGTCACCAGGATGTCGCCTTGCGGCAGGTCCCCCTGCGCATCCATCGTGATGATGGTCGCGCCCTTGATCAGCGTGCGCTGCGCAGCGAAGGATGCAGCAGGCATTGGATTAATTTTCCAGCCCGTCACTCATCTTCACGTTTTCCGGCTTCATTTCAAGGCCGGCATCTTTGGCGGTCTCGGTTAGCAGTACGGCGAAGTCGATGTTGTCGTGGCCGCGGCCCACCAGGCGCGATACCGATTCACGTGTTGCAGCCGCAGCCGGCATGGCCACGCCATAGGACTTGGCAGCTGCCATGCCCAGGTCCATGTCCTTGAGCAGCAGCTTGGGCGTGAAGGTGACCTGGTCAAAGGTCAGGTTGGTCAGCATGGGCGTCTTGTACTTTGTGTACATGGAGCCCAGCACCGAGTCGTTGATGCTTTCCAGGAACACATGGCGCGGTATGCCGGCCTTTTCAGCCAGCACCGTGATCTCGCAGAGGTTCTGGATGATCACGCCAAACATGGTGTTGTGGGCAATCTTCCAGACCCGGGCCAGCTCGCCCTCGCCTACCCACATGACCTTGCGCGCCATCGCCTGCAGATAAGGCTCGACCGTGTCGTACAGGGCCTTGGGCCCCGAGGAAACCGTCAGCAACTTGCCGGCCTTGGCTACCTTGGCGTTGCCCGATACAGGTGTGCAGAGGTAGGCCACGCCCAGAGCTTCAAGCTGCCCGCGGATCTCGGCAGAGCCTTCCTGCGAAATCGATGAACTGTCAACGACGACCTTTGGCCTCTGGCTGCCCGCCACCAGGCCGCCTTCGCCAAACAGCACTTCCTTCAGATCGTCCGTGGTCGAGACCATGGTGAACACCACATCGCAGCTTGCAAGTGCCTGCTTGCTGGCGGCGATGCTTGCGCCGTACTCGACCAGCGGTTCGGCCTTGGAGGCCGTGCGGTTCCAGACGCTCACGGGGTGACCTGCCTTCAGCAGGCGTTTGACCATCGCCTCACCCATTCGGCCCAGACCAATCCATCCAATCGTTTGTGTCATGCTTTTTTCTTTCCATTCCTGCTGTGTTGCGGCTCGAGGTTTTGCCGTGCCTGCGGAGTTTGTCCGCTCAGGCCAAGGCTGACAAGGGCGTCCGGGAAATTCAGTTTTCCATTGTCTGAAATAGCGCAGATACAAACTGCAGTTCAGGTCTTTGTGGAGCTTCAGTCGGCGCGTGCAAGCCGCACGGGCAGGTCTACCGCCAGGTAGTCGGCCGGCAAGCCATAGTGGCCGGCAACTTCGGGATTACCCTTGCGCGCAAAATCGACCACCAGCGATTCGCGCTCGCCAAACACGGTGTCCTTCGCAATGCTGCTTCCCCTTAAAATTGAATTAATCGATAAAAACAAACAAGCCTATGTCCCGCAAACCCGCCCTTGCCAACCAGACCGCCGATGCCACCGGCACCACGCGTGCCAGCGCGGTGTATGACGCGTTGCGCGCCGACATCCTGCACGGCGGTTTCAAGCCCGGCGAAAAGCTCCGGGTCGATGCTGTTGGCCTGCGCTACGGCGTCGGTGCGAGCCCGGTGCGTGAGGCACTCAACCGGCTTTCTGCAGAAGGCCTGGTCACCCGTAACGACCAGCGCGGCTTCAGCGTGGCAGCGCTGGTATGGGAGGACTTGGAAGTGCTGACCGGCACGCGCTGCCAGGTCGAGTCCATTGCCCTCGCGGAATCCATTGCTGCCCGCAACCAGACCTGGGAAGACGCGCTGGTGCTGCTGGTGCACAAGCTGTCGCGCACACCGCGGTCCCTGTCCCCGCGCAACTACGTGCCCAACCCTGAATGGGAGGCGCTGCACCGCGAATTTCATGTGCAGTTGCTGGCCAACTGCCCGTCGCGCTGGTTGCGTGACTTCTGCGATGCCCTGTCGACGGAGGCCTACCGCTACAGGCAGCTCGCGGCCAGCCGCAACTTCAGCAGCCGCAATGAACATACCGAACACCTGGCGCTGTTTCACGCTGCCATCGAAGGCCGCGCCGCCGACGCCGTCAAGCTCCTGACCGACCATTACCGCCGTACCTCAACTTCGGTGTCTGAAAACGCCGTCCGGCTGCAAATCCACGCCCTGCAGTAGCCAGGAGTTGCAGACTCAATCGACCTTGGCGCCAGTCTGCTGCACGACGGCACCCCATTTTTTGGCTTCAGCCGCGATGTAGGTGTCCAGTGTCGGGCGGTCCATGCGCACGGCTTCGAGCGACTGGGCTGCAAAGCCTTCATTGATGCCGCGGTTTTGCAGGATCTTGTTGAGCTCAAGGTTGACGCGGTCCAGCACCTCGCGGGGCGTGCCCACAGGTGCCAGCATGGCAAACCAGGTGTTGGCTTCAAAGCCCGGATAGCCCAGCTCTGCCACCGTCGGCACATCGGGCAAGGCGCCGCTGCGCTTTGAACTGGTGACCGCCAGCGGCCGGACCTTGCCCGCCTTGGCCAGTTGCACCACCGGCGGAATCGACGTCGAGCCCACCGGCACCTGCCCGCTGACCACCGCATTGGCCGCAGCCGCCGGTGAATAAGGCGCATGCAGGATATCGACCTTGGCCAGATTCTTGAACAGCAGCTCGGCACCCAGGTGCGTGGTGGTGCCGTTGCCGGACGACGCGTAGCTGAGCTTTTCGGTTTTAGCCAGCGCCAGCAATTCCTTCAGGTCATTCGCCTTGACCGAGGGATGGACATAAATGATGTTGGGCGACACGGCGGCCATGGCAACGCCGGTGAGGTCCTTGCCAATTTCGTAACCAGCTTTCGAGTACAGCGACGGATTGACCGAATACGCCACGCTGTGCATCAAAAACGTGTAGCCGTCCGGGGCAGCACGCGCTACGGCGACAGTGCCGATGTTGCCGCCCGCACCGGGCCGGTTTTCAATCACCACCGGCTGGCCAAGTGCCTCGCCCAGCGGCTGCGCCAGCGTACGCGCCACGATGTCCGTCGAGCTGCCCGGCGGGAAAGCTACGATGATCTTGACGGGTTTGTCAGGATAGGTGGCCCAGGCCAGGCCCGTTGTCAGCGCCAGACAGGCGCCGCAGACCAGTGAACGTCGTTTCATGGATAACTCCTGGCGCAGACCATCTGCGCTAAGAATATTAATCGATAAAACTGTTTTTTTATTAAAACATCGATTAGCGTAATCCCTGAAGAACCGGTAACTGGCACATCACCTGATGGAAGGTGTCCCGGATTTTGTATGAACGGCGTTTGAGTTTGGCGCGCAACATGCGCTCGTCAAGCCTGCTGAATTGATCAGCAAGACCGCGACACAGCCCATGCAATTTTCGGTCGGCGTCAACACGCTCGTCTAAGAATGCCTGCCTCTTTCCTGATTGTAAAAAATTATTTACATATTCCCGTTATTGGCGTATTGTCAATTCCCGTTGAGTTTGTCTGAAACGTTCGCTACTGCTTTAAGGAGCAAGAAATGAACACTAGGAAGCTGTTGCTTACCATCGCATTGCTGATTGGGCTTGTCGCTTGCGGCGGTGGAGGTGGAGGTGGAGGCGGGAGTGCTGTTGATACCTCAACTAGCTCCAGTGCCGCTGCAATAAGTGGCACGGCCGCTTTCGGCGCGCCGATCACCAACTCAATGAACGGCGTGGTTACGCTGAAGGATTCGTCCTCGCCAGCGTTGACT
>JANYFF010000290.1 GCA_025362825.1 Polaromonas sp.
TCCGAAATGTCCAGCCGCAACTGGATGCTGCGGCGCCTGATCGTGGACTCCATACGGAACGACCCGGAATGGAACAATGGCGACTACATCAAGCAGCCGAAGAGCGCGCAATTTTCATCGGTGTTCTTCAACCTGGCGACCAACGGCGGCAGCATGGCGCTGGCCAAGGCGGCGCCTACCAATGCCAAGGCCAATGAGATCCTTGATACGCGCCTGGCCGCACCGTTTACAGGCGACGCCAACGACCACCTCTACCAGTGGGCTTCTTCGTCCGACTACAACCCGTCACCGGGCCTGGAACGCATCACGGCCGCACTGATGGCCATCAACGCCGCAGACGACGAACGCAACCCGCCAGAAACCGGCATCATGGACCGCGAAATGAAGCGCGTGAAGAATGGCCGCTATGTGCTGATCCCAGCCAGCGAACAGACCGCCGGACACGGCACGACGGGCCAGGCAAAATTCTGGAACCAGCAGCTCGCTGAGTTCCTCAAAACTGCCCCCAGGAAGTAAAAAGTCCTGCGACCCCCGGAATATTTAAGCCCATAGCTACGCTTTTTATAGCATAGCGATTGCCGTACTCATTCGCGCAAGCCTTCAACCACCGTCGGGTAGTGCAGCGCCAGGCGCAGTTCACGCTTGAGGCGGTGGTTGTCCAGCCGTCTTGATTCGGCCATGAAGCTCAGCTGCATGGCCGGCAACTGCTTTTCGGCTGCGCTGCGCGCCAGCCTTGGCGGCCGCGGCAAACCGTACAGGTCGGCTGCCAGGTCAAAGTAATCACCCATTTTCAAATCGCTGTCGTCGCTGGCGTTGGTCACGCGCTGCGGTTTGCCGCGCCACATGGCCGTCAAGCAGGCCCGCGCAAGGTCATTGGCATGGATGTGGTTGGTGTAGACGTCATCGTCAGGGGCCAGCACCGGAGTGCCTTTGAGCAGGCGCGCGCGCGGTGTGCCGCCGTCCCGGTCAGGCGCATAAATGCCGGGAATGCGCAGAATGTGTACCGGCGCGCCGGACGCGCGCCCAAACAGGCGCAGCGCGTCTTCTGCATGTACGCGCCGATGTGCGCGCGAGCTGTCAGGGTTGACCGGCCGCGTTTCGGCCACGCGGTCGCCCTGACAATCACCGTAGACCCCGCTGGTCGAGCCATACACCAGGGACTGTGGCAAGCCGCGCAAACGCAGCGCTCGCAGCAGATCCTGCGTGCGAAGGTCAGTCCGACCATAGGGGTTGGCGTTGGACGGGGGCGCCAGGTGCACCACGCGAGTGGCCAGACCGGCCAACCGCCGCAGTGTGGCCCGGTCATCCAGGTTGCCCTGCAGCGGCAGGATGCCCTGGTCACGCAGTTCGGGCACGCGTTCGCTCGATGAAGTGAGCGCAATGCGCTTGAGACGCGCAGGCAGCAAACGTGCAACACGCATGCCGACATCGCCACAACCGACGATCAAAATACGCTGGCGGCGAAACCGCGCGGGCAGCGCGCCAAGGGGATTCAGGTTTGAGGGCAAAATTAGGGAATGGACTGCAAAACCAGCGCCATTAAAAAAACAAACATCAGCCGAGCATAACGAAGCAGGCATCAACAGGACAGCGACCATGAGTTTCAACATCACCGTACAACCCAGCGGGCGGACATTTATCGCCCAGGCCGACGAGGCGCTGCTGGCCGCCGCCATCCGCCAGGGCATAGGCCTGCCCTATGGCTGCAAGGACGGCGCCTGCGGTTCCTGCAAGTGCAAAAAAATCGAAGGCACCATTACCCAGGGCACGCACCAGCTCAAGGCGTTGTCGCTCGAGGAAGCCGCACAGGGCTTTATCCTGACCTGCTGCGCCACAGCGCACACCGACGTGGTGCTGGAGTCGCGGCAGGTCACCGACGAGAGCGCCTTCCCGGTCAAGAAAATGCCTGTCCGGGTGAACAGCATAGCCAGAGTTTCGCATGACGTGATGAATGTGCGCCTGCAGTTGCCAGCAGCCGATGTCTTCAAGTACCACGCCGGCCAGTATGTCGAGTTTTTGCTGCGCGATGGCGACCGCCGGGCCTATTCAATGGGTAATGCGCCGCATACGCAAACAGAAAATCCGGGTGTCGAACTACACATCCGCCACATGCCCGGCGGCAAGTTCACTGATCATGTTTTTGGCCCCATGAAGGAAAAAGACATCCTGCGTATTGAAGGCCCGTTTGGCAGCTTTTACCTGCGCGAAGATTCAGGCAAGCCCATGATCATGTTGGCCTCAGGCACAGGCTTTGCGCCCATCAAGGCCATCATCGAGCATCTGCAGTTCAAGGGCATCTCGCGGCCCGCGGTGCTGTATTGGGGTGGTCGCCGACCGGCAGATCTGTACATGAACGACTGGGTGCAGGCAAAAGTTGCCGAGATGCCCAACCTCAGTTATGTGCCCGTCATATCCGACGCGTTACCTGAAGACGCCTGGACGGGCCGCACCGGCTTTGTCCACAACGCCGTGCTGCAGGACATTGCAGACCTGTCAGGGCACCAGGTTTACGCTTGCGGTGCACCTATCGTCGTTGACTCTGCCCAGGCTGCCTACACCGCAGCAGGCCTGCCAGAAGGCGAGTTTTATGCTGACTCCTTCGTAACCGAAAAAGACAAGGCGCAGGCCAGCGCCTGAAGCCCGGCGCCCGTAAAAAAGCCCCGGCCAAGGCCAGGGCTTTTTTATTTCAGGGGGCGCCGTGCTTATTTGGCGGCTGCCGGTGCCGTAGTCTGTGCGTCATGCTTTTGATGCTTGATCGCACGGCTGGCGCG
>JANYFF010000300.1 GCA_025362825.1 Polaromonas sp.
ACTGCAGCACCAGCGCCGCCCAAAGCCACCCAGGAGGCTGCCGCCTTGATCACGTCACGCCGCTGAAACCACAAAACTTCCTTCTCGAGGCGGCTTTGCAAAATGTGCTGGGTCATGTGCGATCTCCTGGGTTGACTGTAAATCCGTCGGGCGTGAGGTCGGCAATGGTTTCACTGAAACTGTCGCGGAAAGTGAAGTAAACAGACGTAAAAAACATCGCCATCACCACCAGCGCTACCGGGAACATCGCCAGCGCGGCAACCGTCGGGTTGCCGAATAGCACGGCAATGATCGTCACCACTACCATGGCCAGCATGAACACGCCGGCCCAGACCAGGCCATAAATGGTCAGGGCAGCCCAGTTTTTGTAGCATGCCATGAAGCTGAAAAAGAGGCTTTTGAGCGGAGAAATACCGTGCCAGTGCACCAGTGCCGGGGCATGCCAGAACAGCAGCGACAAGGGCAGGTAGAGCGCCAGGGTGACCCACATCGCCGCCTGGAAGTCGCCGCGCAGCAGCATGTCTTCGGTGATCTTGCCGCCGAGCAGGTACAAGCGGGCGAACTGACCGCCGTCTACCAGCGCAGATATGCCCATCAACGCCAAAAAGCCGGCGGCGTACAGGGCGCCCAGCACCATCATGGACTGCCGCGACTGGCGCCCCGCGCGAAACGCGCTGATGAGGATGGATGGCATAGGGAACTTGCCTTTAGTTGCTTCCTGCGTGGCTGCCATCAGGCCGAGTGTTGCGGCCGGCAACAACGCCAGGGCCAGCGCCGACCCGACAAAGGGAACCATCGTGGCAATCGATAGCATGGCCATGAACATGAAGAACAGGCCTGACATGGCCAGTGGCTGCTGGAAAAAGGTTTTAAAACCGAGCTTGACCCATGTGATGCCGGTGCGTGCTGGGACAATATTTAGTTTCATGGACGTGTGGGCAATAGGTTCTGATCAGGTTGGGTTGGGGCTGTCAACGGGGGAGGGAACACAGGTTCCACATATCTCGGAAGCGGGGCGCTTTCTGGCGCCACCAATCGGTAATTGTGCAGTTGTTCCCCAATTCAGCGCAAACCGGGGCTTTACCGGGTTGCTCGCGAAGTATGTGAAGGAGATCACCCGCTCAGGCCGACAGGGTGTGTCACACGCTGTTGCAAAACCCGCTCAAAATGGCCGGGGTCGTGGGGCTGGAGTACCGAGGCTTCGCGTGGCAGGTAAAAATCCCAAAGCCTGGAAATCCAGAAGCGCAGGGCACCGGCGCGCGCCATGGCTGGCAGCAGCGCTCTTTCTGCGGTGGTCAGGGGCCGCACCAGCTGGTAGGCTGCCAGGAAGGCCTGCGCACGTTGGGCATCATGGCGGCCGGTGGCCAGGTCGATGCACCAGTCGTTCAGGCATATGCCGATGTCAAACAGCAAGGTGTCGCAGCCGGCGAAGTAAAAGTCAAAAAAACCGGTGAGCCGGCCGTCTTCAAACATCACGTTGTCGCGAAACAGGTCGGCATGTATGACGCCGACCGGCAGCGCCTTGTAGGTTGAGGACGCGGCAGTGTGGTTTTGATAGGCCAGCTCGCCAAGCATCAGCTGGCGCTGCCCTGTGTCAAGGTGCGGCATGACTTTGGGCAGGGTGTCGTTCCACCAGTCAAGGCCGCGCAGATTGGGCTGGTGTAGCGGATAGTCCAGTCCGGCCAGGTGCATGCGTGCCAGCATGTCGCCGACACCGGCACAGTGCGCAGGCGTCGGTGCCAGTTCGCTGCCACCGCGCAGTTTGTTGACCACAGCTGCGGGTTTGTTTTTCAGGCTGTGCAAGATGGCGCCATTTTTACCGGCCGCAGGGTCCGGCACCGGTATGCCGCGCGTTGCCAGGTGTTTCATCAGTTGCAGGTAAAAGGGCAATTGCGCAAACGTCAGGCGTTCAAACAGCGTCAGAACATATTCGCCTTGCGTCGTATCCACAAAATAATTGGTGTTCTCTATGCCGCCGGAACAGCCCTTGATGGTTTGCAAATCACCCAGTTCCAGGGCATGCAGGAAAGTGGCTGCCTCGTCAAACGAGACCTCTGTAAAAACGGCCATGCCTGAAACCCTGCCCTTTGAACGCTGGAGAAAGTGGTTGAATGGAGAGAACTAAAACTTCATCACGTTCCAGACACGCGCACCGTTGGTGTCGCTGCTGGAAGTCGAAGGCGGGCCACCTTTGGCGCCTTCGGAAGGTTTGATTTCATACGGTGGTAGGTTGCTGCCGGACTTGGGCTGCACTGTGATGCTCTGGGTTTCGCCGCCGACGCGGACCTCGTCAATGCGCGTACCGGAATCTTCGGTCCGGATGCGCTGTATGGATTTGTCCTGCAGGAACGAGGCCGGGGGTGCTCCTGTAGATGCTGCTGCAGGCGGCAATGCCTGCGGGGAAACTGCCGTCTGGGCTAGGGCAAGGTTCATCGTCAGGAGGCTGAAAATGGCAAAAAAAGCCGTTGAAAGGGCCATTGAAAGCGCCGAGGATGTTGAAACAGGTTTCATGCCCGTATTGTAGGGGTGGGCACCGGTCGGAAGGTGGTTTATGGCCGCCTCTGGCAGGCTGGCAGATATCCCCGACAATTCCATAGGATGAGCACTGACAAAAAAATCCTTCTGCTGGTCGATGGTTCGAGTTACCTGTACCGGGCCTTCCACGCCATGCCGGACCTGCGTGCCAACCCGGGGGACCCCGCAAGCCCGGCCACCGGGGCCATACGCGGCATGATCAACATGACGCAGAAGCTGCGCAAGGACGTCCGGGCCGACTACGCCGTCTGTGTGTTTGATGCCAAGGGCCCGACCTTTCGCGACGACCTGTACCCCGCCTACAAGGCCAACCGTTCCCCCATGCCGCCCGACTTGCGCAGCCAGATCGAACCCGTGCATGAAGTGGTTGAGTTGCTGGGCTGGAAAGTCATGGCTGTGCCCGGTGTGGAAGCCGATGACGTGATCGGCACGCTGGCCTGCATGGCCTCACAGCAGGCGATTGAGGTGATTATTTCCAGCGGTGACAAGGATTTGAGCCAGCTGGTGGATGAACACATCACGGTGATTGACACCATGAACGACAAACGCCGAGACCTGGCCGGCGTCGAGGCCGAGTTTGGTGTGCCGCCGCGCCTGATGGTGGATTACCAGGCGCTGGTCGGTGACGCGGTGGACAACGTGCCCGGCGTGCCCAAAGTGGGGCCAAAAACAGCGGTGAAGTGGCTGCGCGAATACGGCTCGCTCGATGCGCTGGTTGCCCGCGCCGGTGAGATCAAGGGCGCGGTTGGCGACAACCTGCGCCTGTCGCTCGACTGGCTGCCCAAAGGCCGCGAGCTCCTGACGATCAAGAAGGACTGTGACCTCGCAGCTTATATAGATGGTCTACCCGCTATGGAATCGATAGCTGTGGGTGCCCAACAGACCGAGGCTCTGAAGGTTTTTTATGAGAAATACGGGTTCAAGGGCCTGGTCCGGCAGATTGACGTCGAAAGCACGCCGCCCGAGCTGATTGGTGGCCCTGAAGGCCGGCACAAGCCTGCGCCCAAGGGTGCCTCAGGTGGCCGTGCGGATTCACCGGGCCTGTTTGATGAATCTGCGCTGGTTGAAACACCCGCTGCCGAGCGCGTCAGCAACCTGCGCTACGAAACCATCTTCACCTGGGAAGCTTTCGATAGCTGGCTGGCAAAAATTGAAGCCGCCGAGTTGGTGGCGCTGGACACCGAGACCACTTCTCTGGACGAAATGTTGGCGCAAATTGTTGGCCTGAGTTTCAGCGTGACGCCGGGCGAGGCGATCTACATCCCCCTGACGCACGACTACCCCGATGCGCCTGCCCAGTTGCCGCGTGACGAGGTGCTGGCGCGGCTCAAACCCTGGCTTGAGGATGGCACGCGCGCCAAGCTCGGCCAGCACGTCAAATACGACCGCCATGTGTTTGCCAACCACGGCATTGAGGTGCAGGGTTATGCCCACGACACCATGCTGCAAAGCTATGTACTTGAGGTCCACAAGCCGCACGGCCTGGCCAGCCTGGCCGAGCGTCACACTGGTCGCAGCGGCATCAACTACGAAGACCTCTGCGGCAAAGGTGTGCACCAGATCAAGTTCAACCAGGTGGACATCGCCAAGGCCGCCGAGTATTCTTGTGAGGACTCAGACCAGACGCTGGATGTCCACCGGGTGCTCTGGCCGCAGCTAGAGGCCAACGAGCAGCTGCGTTTCATTTACGAGCTTGAAATGAAAAGCAGCGAGTCGCTTTATCGCATCGAACGTAATGGCGTGCTGATTGATGCGCCCATGCTGGCCACGCAAAGCCATGAGCTGGGCCAGCGCATTTTGCAGCTCGAAGCCGAAGCTTACGAAATCGCTGGCCAGCCCTTCAACCTGGGCAGCCCCAAGCAGCTGGGCGAAATCTTTTTCGACAAGCTGGGAATGCCCGTCATCAAGAAGACGCCCAGCGGTGCCCGCAGCACCGACGAAGAAGTGCTTGAAAAACTGGCCGAAGATTACCCGCTGCCGGCCAAGCTGCTCGAGCACCGCTCGCTCTCCAAGCTCAAGGGTACTTACACCGACAAGCTGGCGCAGCTGGCCCACCCCAGGACTGGCCGTGTGCATACCCACTATGCACAAGCCGTGGCCGTGACCGGCAGGCTTTCCAGCAATGATCCCAACCTGCAAAACATACCCGTGAAAACAGCCGAGGGGCGGCGCGTACGCGAAGCCTTTGTAGCGCCCGCCGGCCATGTGATTGCCAGTGCCGACTATTCGCAAATCGAGCTGCGCATCATGGCGCACATCAGCGAGGATGAAGCCTTGCTGCGTGCTTTTACCGAAGGCATCGACGTGCACCGCGCAACCGCAGCAGAGGTTTTTGGTGTGGAGGTGGCACAGGTCAGCAGCGAGCAGCGCCGCTATGCCAAGGTCATCAATTTCGGCCTGATTTACGGCATGAGCAGTTTCGGGCTGGCGCGCAACCTGGGCATAGAAACCAAGGCGGCTGCCGCCTATATCGACAAATACTTTCAGCGCTATCCGGGTGTCAAAAGTTACATGGACGAGACACGCCTGTCCGCCAAAAGCAAGGGCTATGTCGAGACGGTGTTTGGCCGGCGGCTGTACCTGCCCGAGATCAATTCGCCCAATGGGCCGCGACGTGGCGGTGCAGAACGCGCAGCCATCAATGCGCCGATGCAGGGCACAGCAGCCGATCTGATCAAGCTCAGCATGAACAAGGTGCAAGAGGTGCTGGACGACGAGAAACGCGGCACCAAAATGATCATGCAGGTACACGATGAGCTGGTTTTTGAGGTGCCGGAAGCTGAAGTTGAATGGGTACGTGTGGAGATACCGCGCATCATGGCGGGCGTCGCCAGCCTGAAGGCACCGCTGCTGGCCGAAATCGGCATGGGCGCGAACTGGGAAAAAGCGCACTAGTCATTGAAGGCTAACGGTGTAGGAGGCTCCCCACGTCAAGGCGCGATAACCGCCGGTGGGGATGTCCCCGCACGCTCCCTAGAGTTGTGGAAACAACCGGTCGTCAGGCCAGGAGCTCATGATGAATCCACAACCCGCCGCGCAGTCTCCTGCGTGGGACATGACCCGCCGTACGGTATTGCGCTCCACGGCCATTGCAGCGGCTGTGGCTGGCACGCTTGATGTTGCTGCACAAACCCCGCCCCCGCTTACCCTCGTCAACACATCTGCGCAGGCCGATCCGCCACCGCAAATCCTCAAGACTCAACTTACCGTCAATGGCCGCACGCACGTGCTGGAGGCCGATGCACGTACCACGCTTCTGGATGCGCTCCGTGAGCACCTGAAGCTCGCGGGCACCAAAAAAGGATGTGACCATGGTCAGTGCGGGGCCTGCACGGTATTGGTGGACGGGCGGCGCATTAATTCCTGCCTGACGCTGGCGGCCATGCATGACAGCCAGGCCATCACCACCATTGAAGGTCTGGCCAAGGAGCAGGAGCTTCATCCGATACAGGCCGCTTTCCTCAAGCATGACGGATTTCAATGCGGTTATTGCACGCCGGGGCAGATCTGCTCGACCGTCGGCATGCTGGCAGAGGTCAAGCTGGGTATGCCAAGCCATGTCAGCGCCAGCATCACGGGACGGCCCGGGCCGCTGACAGATGAGGAAATCCGTGAACGCATGAGCGGCAACATCTGCCGATGCAGTGCTTATCCCAATATCGTGGCGGCCATTCGCGAAGTGGCGGCGCAGCCTGGGGTCACGTCATGAAGGCCTTCACCTATGAACGCGTTGACACGCCGGAAGCGGCAGCCCGTGCGGCGGTTGCAACACCCGGCGCACAGTTCATCGCCGGCGGTACCAATCTGCTGGACCTGATGAAGCTGCAGATTGAGAAACCTGCGCACCTGGTAGACGTCAACCGCCTCGGGCTCAATGCCATTGAAGATACTGCAGATGGCGGACTGCGCATTGGCGCCATGGTGCGCAACAGCGACCTCGCTGCAGACATGCGCGTTCGCCAGCGCTACGCAGTGTTGTCCCGGGCTTTGCTATCGGGCGCCTCGGGGCAACTGCGCAACAAGGCGACCACGGGCGGAAACCTGCTACAGCGCACGCGGTGCTACTATTTTTACGACCCGTCCAAGCCCTGCAACAAGCGCGAACCGGGCGCCGGCTGCTCGGCCATAGGCGGCTTCAACCGTATGCATGCGGTCTTGGGCGCCAGTGAGCAGTGCATTGCGGTGCACCCGTCGGACATGGCGGTCGCCATGCGAGTGCTTGATGCCCAGGTTGCGACGGTGTCGCCATCCGGTGCGCGGCGTGTAATCCCGATTGCAGATTTCTATCGCCTTCCCGCCAACACGCCGCAGATTGAAACCTCCCTGCAGCCAGGCGAATTCATTACCCATGTCACGCTGCCACCCGCACCGAAGGGCGTGCAGGTGTACCGCAAGGTTCGCGATCGTGCGTCCTATGCGTTTGCGCTGGTATCGATTGCAGCCATTGTTGACGCGCAAAACGGCCAGGTGCGCAGCGCCAGACTGGCCTTTGGAGGCCTGGCACACAAGCCGTGGCGCGTGCCCGAAGCTGAATCGGCGCTGGCAAATTCTGCTTTGAGTGCCAATACGCTGGCTGCAGCCGGCAATGCCGTCTTTAGCGGCGCGCAGATACAAGGTCACAACGATTTCAAGATACCGCTAGTCAGGCGCGTGCTGGGCACGGTGTTGACGCAGGCGACACAAGCGGCACAAGCCTGAAGAAAGCAGCACCATGGACATGAACCAGCCGGCACCCGCCAACCCGATCGACCAGAACCTGACGGGTCTTATTGGCAAGCCGATAGACCGTATCGATGGCCGCCTTAAAGTAACCGGCCAGGCGCCCTATGCCTATGAAGTGCAGGATGGTGCCCGGCCCGCCTATGGCTACCTGCTGGAAGCCAGCATTGCAAAGGGGCGCATCGCGTCCATTGACGCCGGAGCTGCCGAGCGTGCGCCGGGCGTCATTCTGGTGATGACGCATCGCAATGCGCCAAAACAGGCGCCGTTCGGCCCGCTGGACGCACCTGACCGGTTCGCACGCAGCAAGCCTCAGCTTGCCGACAACCTGATCCAGTACTACGGTGAGCCGGTGGCCTTTGTGGTTGCTGAAACATTTGAGCAGGCCCGTGCTGCGTCGCGCCTGATCAGCGTTGCCTATGCCGTCGAAAAAGGCGAGTATGAGTTGAAAGCTGGCCTTGCAAAGGCTGTCACACCGAAAGGCGAGGGCGACCGATCGCCTGACACGGACGTCGGAAATTTCGACCAGGCTTTTGCAGATGCACCCGTCAAGGTCGATGTGACCTACACCACGCCCGTGCACATCCATGCGCAGATGGAGCCGCACGCCAGCCTGGCTTACTGGAAGGATGGCCGGGTGCACATCCACTGCTCGTCACAGTTGCTTGAAAGCGCTCAAAAATGTGTTGCCAATACGCTGCAAATTCCAGCCAGCAAGGTGCGCATAGTCAGCCGCTACATTGGCGGCGGCTTTGGTGGCAAGTTGCCGATTTATGGCGATACATTGCTGGCGGCCATGGCCTCGCGCCAGCTCAACCGGCCTGTCAAGACGGCATTGACCCGCCAGCAGATGTTCCATGTGACCACGCACCGGTCCGGCACCGTGCAGCACCTGCAACTGGGTGCCACTCGTGATGGCGTGCTGACGGCCGTGGGGCATGAGTCGTGGTCGCACAGTGCGCGCTTTGACAATTTCTTTGAATCCGCGGCCAGCCAGACGCGCTCGCTTTATGCCGGCGCCAATCGCAAAACGCGGCATCGCAGCGTAGCGCTGGACCTGCCGGTAGCAGACTCGACACGTGCACCCGGCGAGGCAGTGGGCATGCTCGCGGTTGAATGCGCGATGGACGAACTCGCTTACAAGTTGGGCATGGACCCGGTGGAGCTGCGGATCCGAAATGAACCGGCCCTGCATCCGGAGAAGAACATACCTTACTCCACGCGGCACCTGGTTGCCTGCATGCAGGAAGGCGCACGCAGGTTCGGCTGGTCAAAACGCCAGGCGACGCCAGGCGGCATGCGCGACGGGCGCTGGTTGGTGGGTATGGGTATGGCTGCGGCTATACGCGGCAATCTGCTGCGACCATCAAAGTGCCATGTGCGACTTGATGGCAGCGGCATGCTGACGGCAAAAATGTCGATGACGGATATCGGCACAGGCAGCTACACGGTGTTCAGTCAGATCGCCGCCGAAATGCTGGGTCTGCCCATTGAGCGCGTCATCATGCAATTGGGCGACAGCGATTTCCCGGAAACAGCTGGCTCGGGTGGCTCCTTTGGTGCTGCGAGTGCAGGTTCGGCTCTGTTCGATGCGTGTACCAATCTGCGCGCAAAACTGGCGCGCGCTGCGGGCCTTGACCCGGCACAGGCTGTTTTCTCAAACGGCCAGGTCAGCGCGGGCGGCAAGTCGATATCGCTGGCCAGCATTGCTGGCGCATTGGGTATGGAGGCTGAAGGCGAGATCAAGCCCGGCGAGATGGAAAAGAAGTTTTCGCAACAGGCCTATGGTGCGCACTTTGCGGAGGTTGCGGTGGACATGGACTCGGGCGAGATCAGGGTTCGCCGTATGTTGGGTGTGTTTGCCGCTGGCCGCATCCTGAACATGAAGACTGCCACATCGCAGGTGCTGGGCGGCATGATCTGGGGCATAGGCAACGCGCTGACAGAGGAAGCGGTGATAGACCCGCGCTTTGGCTTTTTCGTCAACCACGACCTGGCTGAATACCACGTGCCGGTGCATGCCGACGTACCAGCCATTGAAGCTGTGTTTTTGCCGGAGGTTGACGACAAGACCAACCCGCTAAAGATCAAGGGCGTCGGTGAGCTCGGCATCAGCGGTGCAGGCGCTGCAGTGGCCAATGCGGTCTTTAATGCCTGCGGTGTGCGCATTCGCGACTATCCATTGACGCTAGACAAGGTGTTGGCCGGTCTCCCCATTGCGGCCTGATTGCGCAGTCGGCCAGGTTTGTCCCGCGGCGTGACCAGCGGGTTTTGGGCTGGCGTTTTCGCAGCATCTTGCCGTATGCTTGTCACGCGATTAACAACGACGGAGACAAACATGAAAAAAATCACTGATTCGAGCAAGCGCGGACTTCTGCAATCTGGCGCGTTGATGACGGCCGGCGCCGTGATCGGATGCGCCACGCCGGGCACGGCTGCCAATGCACCGGCCACGCCATTTACCGTGCCTGATACCTATGTGCCGATTGCCGGCAGCAGTGAGATGTTTCCGGCGCGGCGCATCTATTGCATAGGTCGAAACTACGCCGCACACGCGATTGAAATGGGTTCAGACCCGAGCCGCGAGCCGCCTTTCTTTTTCCAGAAGCCCACAGACGCCATCCAGGTGGTGCCGCCCGGCAAGGTGGTAGACCACCCCTACCCGACACTGACCAAAAATTACCACTACGAGGTTGAACTGGTGGCGGCGCTGTCCAAGGGCGGCCGCAATATTCCCATCGAAAAGGCGCTGGACCTGGTGTATGGCTACGCGCTGGGGCTGGACATGACGCGCCGCGACCTGCAGCGCGGCATGGGAGACCAGAAAAAGCCTTGGGAAATTGGCAAGAGCTTTGACATGTCTGCGCCGATTGGCCCCATCTACAAGGTGGCGCAGACCGGCCACTACACCAAGGGCGCGATCTGGCTCAAGGTCAACGGGCAGCTCAAGCAGCAGGCGACGCTGAACTACATGATCTGGTCGGTGGCCGAACAGATATCAAAACTGTCGGAGGCTTTCGAGCTGTTCCCCGGTGACATCATTTATTCGGGCACACCTGAAAATGTTGGTCCGGTCGTCAAGGGCGACGTCATTGAATGCCATATCGACGGCCTGCCTGAACTCAGCGTCAGGATTGTGTAGATCACTATGCACAGCCAGGACTTGAAAAGCGAATTCGATGCGCTGTTGCCGGGCCGCAGCACGCAGGGCGGTGCTAGCCGCCGCACCGCACTAAAGGCTGCGCTGGGCGTCGGCTATGCGGCCACCGCCTTGCCCATCATGGCGCAAACCGCCATCAAAACCTCGTCCGAAGGTCTCGTCACCGGCGAGACGACGTATGAAGTGAACGGCTTCAAGGTGCCGGCCTTTTATGCCGCGCCCGCCGGCAAAACCGGGCTGCCGGTAGTCCTGGTGGTGCACGAGGTGTTTGGCGTGCATGAATACATTGCCGACACGGCACGCCGTTTTGCGCGGGCGGGCTACCTCGCCATCGCGCCCGAGCTGTTTGCGCGCCAGGGAGACCCGGCCAGCTATGGCGAGCTGGCCAAACTTCTGTCTGAAGTGGTTGCCAAAGTGCCGGATGCGCAGGTGATGGACGACCTGGACGGCGCCGTGAAGTGGGCTGCAGCCCACGGCGGCGACGCCGGCAAGGTCGGTATCACAGGTTTTTGCTGGGGTGGCCGCGTGGTGTGGCTGTATGCCGAACAGCGCAAGGCCGTGAAGGCGGGGGTCGCATGGTATGGCCGCCTGACCGGCACGCCCACAGCGCTAGCGCCGACCCACCCGCTGGATCTGGCCGGGCTGCTCAACGCACCCGTTATGGGCTTGTATGGCGGCCAGGACAGCGGCATACCGCTGGATGCGGTCAACCAGATGAAGGACGCCTTGCGGACGGCGGCGGGCAGGGGAAATGCTGCGGCAAAGGCCTCGGAATTTGTCGTATATCCTGACGCACCACATGCCTTTCACGCCGATTACCGTCCCAGCTACCGCAAAGACGCCGCAGAAGACGGTTACCGGCGCGCGCTGGCATGGTTCAAGGCAAACGGCGTCGCCTGAGGCCATAGCCAACGCCCGGTTACCAGAAAGCCTATTGACAGGCTTGATAAGATGGAATTGCAGGGAAGGGGGCTTGTTTGCTTCGCAAGGGCTCCGCACAAGGCCTTTGTAGCCACCCGGCATGGGGGGACTTCAAACCAGTTCCCAAACCACTCATTTATTGATCATTCAGGGCTGCAGCCCAGGAAAAACGGGCGCATGTAGCTATGACTTTGATAGCAATCTTGTTAGGAACGCTGGTCGCCGGCATTGGCAGCGTCTGGCTGGCCGCTGTGCTCAGCTTTGGTGTGCTGGCGCGCTACACGCAGCACATGCTGAGCCTGGCAGCGGGTGCGCTGCTGGCGACTGCCTTTATGCACCTGTTGCCGGAGGCATTTGAAAGCCGAGTGGAGCCGCAAGCTCTTTTTGCCACCTTGCTGGCCGGGCTGGTGTTTTTCTTTTTGCTGGACAAGGCCGAGCTGTGGCACCACGGGCACGAGCATGGCGCTGGTCCACAGGACCATGCAGGCCATGACCACGCACATGGGCATGGCCATGAAGAAGCCAGGACTGGCGGCTGGGCCGTGCTGGCGGGCGACAGCGTGCATGCCTTTGGTGACGGCATCTTGATTGCGTCGGCCTTCATCGCTGATGTGCGGCTGGGTGTGGTCGCAGCGCTGGCGGTGCTGGTGCATGAAGTGCCGCACCACATGGGCGACCTGGTGGTCTTGCGCCAATCGTCAAACAACCGCCGTGCGGCCTTCATCAAGGTCACACTGGCCGGAGCCGTGACCGCCCTGGGCGGTGTGCTGGGCTACGCGCTGGTTGATCAGCTCTACGGCTACCTGCCCTTTTTCCTGATCATGGCATCCAGCAGTTTTATCTATGTCGCGCTAGCCGATTTGATTCCACAGCTTCAAAAACGTGTCAGCGCCAAGGAAACCGCTGCCCAGATAGCCTGGCTGCTCATCGGCATCGGCCTGGTCACACTGGTGAGCTCGCTCGCGCACCAGCACTGAGTGCATAAGACTGAAGGCGCGGCCGCTGTCAGCCGCCGCCTTACAAAAAGAGGTGCACACCGCCTATAAGCGTGCTGATGGCATAGCGGAAAGATCAAAACATCTCCTGAAAGTCTCCAGTCTTGAAGGCAGGACCGCCATGAACCCTCATTCAACGCTATCGGTGTCAGATGCACTTTCACCCCGGCCGGACGGCGATCACGGCGACGCACCTGCCGGCAGGCACATCCACAACGCCAGATTTGTGCCTTACGTGGCTTTTTTGCGACTGTTTTTTGCAGCGTGGCTGCTGCGGCGGCTGTGGTTGCCAATGTGCCGCTCACAGTTATGGGCCTTTGGTCATGACCCTTGCTGGTCGGAATGACCCTGCGACTGCCCCGGTGGCGCAGCGCCGCTGGAGCGCGAGGAGTGGAAGGGATCTGTAGACAAGAATGCAGAACCTGACATTAGCTACGAAGCCGATAACCCCAGCGATGGCGCGGATCCTGAAGGTGAGGCAGAAATCAAAAAGCTGCCTGCCAAACCCGAGTTGTCTGTCCCGCCCAAAAACGCCCGCAAGTAAACCGTCCAAATGAAAGTGCCTATGGCCACCAATCCGAATGTTCCGCCACCTGAGCCCCTGGTACCGCTGTCAACGCCGCCCGAACCGGGCGAGGTGCAGTCCACTCCGATGCCCATGACCTGAGCACCTTTGCAAACGCATCGCAGGCGCATGAAGAGACGCGTTAAGAGGCGCGCAAAATGGCCCTAGTGGAGCCGCCATGATTTCCAGTCCGCCCTCAACACTCAGTACCTGCTGCTGTATAGCCGGTGGTGGGCCTGCCGGAATGATGCTCGGATTGTTGCTGGCCCGTGCCGGTGTGCAGGTGGTGGTGCTGGAAAAGCACGCTGACTTTCTGCGTGATTTTCGGGGTGACACGGTGCATCCTTCAACTTTGCAGGTTATGCACGAGCTCGGCTTGCTGGACAAATTCCTCACACGTCCGCACGATGAAATACATGAATTGCGCGGCATGGTCGGCGATACGGAACTCGTGCTGGCCAATTTCAGGCATGTGCCTTGCAGCTGCAAGTTCATTGCCTTGATGCCGCAGTGGGATTTTCTTGATTTCCTGTGTGACGAGGCCGAGCGCCTGCCGACGTTCCGGCTGATACGCAATGCCGAAGTCACTGGTGTGTTTATGCATGCCGGTGTGGTCAGTGGCGTGAAGGCCACGACGCCCGTAGGCCCGCTGCAGGTTACGGCTGACCTGGTGATTGGCGCGGATGGCCGCCACTCGACGGTGCGCAGCGCCGCCGGCCTGGTTGTGCATGATCTGGGTGCGCCCATTGATGTGTTGTGGATGCGTTTGCCCAAGGCCGCGGACGGTCCTGCCACGACTGGCGGGCGCATTGTGCCTGGCGCTTTCATGGCCATGATTGACAGGCGCAGCTACTGGCAATGCGCCTACGTGATTGCCAAGGGCGGCATGGCGGCCATCCAGGCACGTGGCCTGGAGGCTTTCAGGGCAGAGCTGGTCAAGGTGGCGCCGTTTTTTGCAGACCGCGTCCAGGCGCTGTCCGGCTGGGACGACATCAAGCTGCTCAGTGTGACAGTGGACCGGCTTGAGCGCTGGTACATGCCCGGCCTGCTGTGCATTGGCGATGCAGCGCATGCGATGTCGCCCATCGGTGGTGTGGGCATCAATTTGGCAATCCAGGATGCCGTGGCAGCCGCCAATATTCTGGCGGCGCCGTTGGCCGATGTGTCGGTTAGCACCTCTGCACTGACGCCTTTCTTGGCAAAGGTTGAAAAGCGCCGGCTGTTTCCGGCCCGCGTCACGCAGGCTGCGCAGGTTGCGGTACAGAACCGTTTGCTGAAACCGGTGATTGCGTCAGGTGGCGCTGCAGGTACGCCCGCTGTGACCATGACCGTACCGTGGCCCTTGAAGCTGCTCTCCTGCTCGTCCTGGCTGCAGGCTATTCCCGCCTATGCAGTGGGGGTTGGCGTACGGCCTGAGCATGTGCGCTCGCCTCAAAAAGAGAAGGTCGCGCTTTAGCCCTGAGCGACAGACCGGCTGGCGTCGCTGCACCAGTCGCTCCAGCTGCCGGCATACAGGCCGGTAGGCCCCAAACCGGCAATTTCCATCGCAATCATGTTGGGTAGTGCGCTGACACCGCTGCCGCAATGGTGCACCACAGTCGACGGGTCACGACCACCCAGCAGGGCTTCAAACTCGGATTTGAGCTGGGCTGCGGGCTTGAATTTGCCGTCAGGCCCGATGTTCTGGCTGAAAGGGCGGTTGAGTGCGCCGGGAATGTGGCCGGCGACCGGGTCCAGCGGTTCCACCTCACCCTTGAAACGTGGTGTGGCCCGGGCATCAATCAGCGTCTGGATCGGGCGTCCCAAGTTGTCTGCTACTGTTTTTGCAGCTACCAGAGCAGCCTTTTCGGGGGCTAGCGCGAAGTTTGTCTGGAAATGTGAAGGCTCCTCACCGCTGTTGACCGCACCGCCTGCCGCCACCCAGGCCTGCAGCCCGCCGTCAAGCACGGCCACGTTCTCGTGTCCGGCCCATTTCAGCATCCACCACAGGCGGCCGCAATAGTTGGCGCCGTTGCGGTCATAGACCACAGCCTGCATGTCATTGGCAAATCCGACGCTGGACAGCCAGGTGGCAAACTTTTCGCGATTCGGCAGCGGGTGGCGTCCACCTGAAGCGGGCGCGTCCTGGTCAGTGGCAGTGATGACGCCGTGTGCGCTGGGAGCGCCGTGTTTGGCACTCAGTGCCGTGTCAAGGTTGGCGTACACGGCACCGGGGATGTGGGACTCGAGAAACTGTTGTTCACCAGCATGCGGCTGCATGAGGTTGAAGCTGCAATCAAAAATGCGAAAAGGCTGGCCGCTGGCTATCAGGGCCTGCAGCTGGCCGGTGGAAATAATCGTTGTGTAGTTCATTTCAGGCTCCTTGTGTCAGTGTTCTTCAGCCGGTGCATCGGGCGCTGCGCGTGCCCGCAGCACGGTGGCGGCGATCGCGCTCAGCACAATCAGCGCCATGCCGGCCCAGCCCATCAGGGGAATGTGGTCGCCAAACAAAACCACGCTGTAAATGGCGGCAAAAATAATTCCTGAGTATTGCAGGTTGGCCACCATCAGGGTGCTGCCGTGGTTTTGCGACATCGAGTAGGCCTTGGTCAGGCAAAGCTGCCCCAGCGAGGCCAGGATGCCCAGCGGCGGCAGCCAGATGGCGTACTGCCAGTTCCACGGGGAAGCGCCGAACACCAGCATGCCCAGCCCGCCTGCGACCACGGTACCCATTGCAAAATAAAACACGGTGCGGGTTTCCGGCTCGCCCATGCGCGAGATCGCCATGATCTGCATGAAGGCAAAAGCTGCCCCCAAGCCCGACAACAGCCCGATCAACCCGGCAAACGCTTGGTTCTGGTCCAGCGCAGGGCGCAGCAGCATGACGACGCCGGCAAAGCTGGCCAGAATCGTCATGACCAGCGGTCCTTGACTTGCTACCTTCTGGCCGGCGCGCCCAAGCATCAGCGAACCGCCGACCAGAAACGCGGCAATCCACACGCTGCTCATGTAATTGAGCGTCATGGCGGTGGCCAGCGGCAGGTGTGAGATGGCATAAAACCAGGCGGACAGCGACATCACGCCTATG
>JANYFF010000184.1 GCA_025362825.1 Polaromonas sp.
CCGGTCATCTCGTCGTGGGTGATCGACTCGATGCGCTCCTCGGTGTAGAACTCCTGCACCAGGTCCAGGATGTTCCTGGCCAGGATGTAGTCGGTGCGGGTCAAGCTGTCCATGGGCTTGACGAGGTTCGTACTGCCGGCCTGTTTCTTGGCCTGGATGGCTTTGGCAGCTACGTCAGCCCGGTCCATGCCCTGCATGCTGTCAGAGACACCTGAAATCGTCTTGATATGCTCCTCGGCCTTGTAGCTGGCGCGGTCCAGGCCCTGCGGGACCTGGTTGGGCTGGATTTTCTCCACGGCGTCCAGCTCGCTGACCTCCAGCACAATGCCGGTCTGTGCGCCCTTCTGCTCCAGCTCCTCCAGAGTCATGTTCACCAGCGTGCCGGCTTTGACTTTCCAGCCGCTGTTTGCCGTCGTGTTGATGACGTGCAGCTCCTGGCTGGTGATCTTGTTCAGTAGCTCCTGGGAGCCCAGCAGGTTCTCGACCAGGCCGATGGTGTGGCCGTGGCGCAAGTATGGGAAGAACGGAACGATGGTGAAGTGCTTGTACGGGCTCCAGTCGCTGTGCAGCTCGACGTTATCGGCAATCACGTCCCACTTCAGCCGGCGAGTCAGCTTCGTGATCACCTTGAAGCCGTATTTCTCAACAAAAAAAGCAATCTTGTCCCGGCCAAACTCGTCCGGTATTTCACGGGTGTCGCCGGTCTCAGGGCTCAGAAAATGTTTCTGGCGGTCCAGCGTGCGGTACTGGCGCTCAATCACGCGGATGTTGCGCATCACGTTGCTGTTGTCAAAGTCGCCCTGGTACTGAGGCGTAATCCGGTCGCCGAAGCGGTCGCGCAGGAACTCTATGGAGTCGTATCCGTAGGGGTAAAAGCTGTGTTCGCGGTTGCGCAGCAGCTCGGCGTTTTCCTTGCCGTACAGAACAGCGATGTCGTCGGCGGTCATCCACTTCGTCGTGAACAACTCACCCCAGGAATCTGGGTCGTACTGGTCAGCATCCGGGTCGATGATGACGTTTTTCGGGTTCATGTTCTCGATGCGAACCTCGCCCTGCATGTTGTCGTTGTAGGCGATCCGTACGTCAAGGTAGCCGCGCGAGCTGATGATGCCGTCGGCAAACATGTCGCTGCGCTTCCAGTCGAGCTGGTTGTTGTCGCTGATTTGCTTGTAGACCTTGCTGAGTACGTCTGCGATGGCTGGGTTAGCGCCGGAACGTGGGCGAAAACTCGTCTCTGCCCGGTTGAAAATCTGCTCACCCATCACGTTGCCGATGGTGGAGATGATCTTGTTGATGGTCAGGGCTGGTCGGCGTACCAGGTCGAGCTTGGCCTTGTCGCTGGGGTCCCACTGCTCGCCCCGGAAAAAGCGCTCGCAGGTGTCGGCTTTCTTGACAAACGCTTCGTGGCCGTTGTCACGGCAAAAAGCGTATCTATTCCAGATTTTTGTGGCGAGGGTCGTGTTGGTCGGCATGGTTTACCCTAAGAATCGGAGGCGGTACAGGGCGTGCGCGCAGGCAGCGGAGATCACGTCGATCAAGCTCTGCAGTGCAGAATTACCGTCGGCGCACTCGGCGCCGTACTCTTCCAGCCAATCAGTCAGTTCTGTGATGTAGTCAACGGCTTTGCCGGTGGGTGGCTTGACGCTGGGCCACGCGGCGATGTGGCTGTTCAGGCCCATATAGACCTCGGCGAATTCGTCCGCGGCGTCCAGAATTTCTTCATAGAAGGTCTGCAGCGCCATGTGCTCGGAGTAGCTGCGCGTGGAGAGGTGTGAGAGGTGGCTGGCCGTGCGGACGGCGAAGCAGCGGGCGACGAGTTCTGGGGCGCTCATAGAGTCATGCCGTCATGTGGGAGCCTGTGCCCAGCCCGAGGTTTTTGAGTTTGTTGCGCCATGATTCCGGTTCTTTCGTCTTAGGTTTCTGGGGCGGTTCGCGCCCTATTGCCATCTGCGTCATCCAGGCCAGTGCGTCCACCTGGTCGTCATGCACACCGGCCGGGAACCTGAGCATCTCGGTTCGGCAGGCATCAAACCACTCACCTTTGTCCGAAAAACTGACCATCCCCTGCTGCATCCGGCCCTGCAGCGGCCTGGCGCGCGCCATCTTGTCGCTGATCGGCTTGAGGACGACGATGGAGGGGTAGACCCGTCGTTCTCTCATGCGTTTCTTTAATAGAGCTTCGATTGCGCGCCAAATTTGACCGTCTTCGAAGCCCAGCACTAGACTGGGACTATACCATTTCGCAGTTAGATTTAAGATTGCCTCGACGATGAACAGGGAATCCCCTGATTTGAACCGGACCATGTCGGCGACGTGCAGCAGATCGTCATAGTCCTGCAGCCCGACGATGCCTACGGTGTAGTCGTTCTGCTGCTTTTCGCTGATGGCGAAGTCGAAGGCGATGAAGACGTTCGAGCGGGCGACAGGCGGGAGCGCGGCGCGGCGGAAG
>JANYFF010000425.1 GCA_025362825.1 Polaromonas sp.
GTTGCCAACAGCGCTACCCCGGCCAGCGGCAACATTCAGTTGACCAATACGATGACGGGTTTGGGTTTGAATGTGACCGGGGTGACCAACAGCGGTACCAATGGCGGCCTGACCATCGTCAACGCTGGCACGCTTAACACGACGGGCGCCATCGCTACCAACAGTGATGTCAGCCTGACAGCAACCGGCACCACGTCAGACATCAATGTGTTGGGAAGCATCACGGTGACCAATGCGGCAACAAAGTCTTTGACCTTGCGCGCTGACCAGGACGTAGTGATTGGCGATGGTGTTACTGCTGGGACGATCAATCTTGCCGCTGGCGGCACGGGCGCATTGAATATCGATTTGAATTCCGACCGTGACTTCAATCAGTCAGGCAATGTGTCGTTCAACTCTGCAGTTGGCGGCCCAACCATCGGCGTAACGACCAAGGGCGGCTCGTTACAAGTCCATGGCGGCTTGCTGGCAACTGACCGTGCTTATGGGCACCTTGACACCGGTACTGCAGCAACTTCGCGTCGCAACGGCGTTGGAGTGGGTGCCGGAACCAGCATCAACACGGGTGCTGGTAGCGTAAGTATGTATGGGCAAGGGTTAACCAGTGCGGGAACCCTTTCGCACAACGGTGTAGGCCTCTCTGGCAGCATCGTCACCAATGGTGGCAATGTCACGCTGGACGGTGTTGGCGGCACGCAAACGAGCGGTGCGGCTGGTGCTTTCGGTATCGCCGTTTCGGACGGCAGTATTGACACATCGGCTGGCGCGGGCTCCATCAGCCTGACGGGTAAGGCGGGCGCAGTAACGGCCGCTGGAACGGGTTCGTCTATCGGTGTCAACATCAGCGGTGCGGCTGCAGGCAGCACGGTAAAAGCGGGCATCGGCGGCATCACCGTAGTTGGTACCAACAGTGGTACGACTGTGACTGGTAGTGCACAGGGTGTCTACATCTCCGGTGGAACGCAGCCAAACAGTTCGCTGGTGCAAACGGTCAACGGCGGTACCATCATCATTACCGGCACTGGTGGAAGCACCAGCGTCGCATCCGGCGGCAGCGCAATGGGCGTGCAACTGGGCCGTACTGTCGGGGCTACGATTGAAAAGGGCTCGGTACTGTCCGACACCGGCACCATCACGATTACCGGCACGGGCGGTCAAACTACTGCGCAAGCCGCAGCTGCGAGCGGTGCCGTTGGGTCCGGCGTTGGCATTTTTAACGGTTCTACGGTCGGCGTCAGTGGCGCTGGCATAGTCAACATCACAGGTACCGGTGCTATTGGCAGCTCGGCGGCCAAGTGGTTCGGCATTGCCGCCAACTCTGATCAAACTGCCCCGCAGCCCAATAACACCATTGGCGGCACAAGCGCCACGAGTGTCTTGCTTGCTGCTAACGCGGGCAGTGGCATTGGTATGGGATTCACAGACATCAAGGCTTCAACAGGCGGTAAAACGGTCACCCTCAATGCGGTCGGGGGCGGCAATATCTCTGGTGGCACAACCACCAACATCACGGCTGACAGCCTGCGCATCCTGGGCGACAGCACGGCCAGCGTTGTTACGCTCAACTCGGCAGCTAATAACGTCAACACGATTGCGGCCAGCCTGACGGGCGCCGCATCGTCGTTGAACTACCGCGATGCTGATGCGTTGATCGTCGGCGCTGTGACCTCGGTTGCGGGCGTCGGTAATATGGCAACAACCACCAACGGAATCGCTGTCGTAGGTCCGGTGACCTTGACGGCAGGCGGCACCTTGACGCAGACGGCTGGAAATGTCATAGGCGGCACGACGCTGACCACCAGCTCGGTCGGCGGCACGACGCTTTCCAATGCCAACACGGTGACCGCCTTTAACGGCACCAATACCGGCAGCGGCGGCATCACCCTTGTTAATGCAAATGTCGGCCAGACCCTAAACATTACTGGCATCAACCAAAGCGGTACCGGCGGCGCGGTCAATGTGTCGAATATTGGCAGCATTACAACGTCGGGGGGCATCAATGTCAATGGTGACCTGACGCTGCAAACCACTGGAGTTGTTGGCTCTGGCTATGACATTTTTGTTACCAACCCGATTGTTAGCGGCAACACAGCAGGCACCTTGTCGAATGTGAATTTGAAGGCGTACCGCAACATCTGGTTTAACCAGGGCGGCGGTACAGGCGGCATCAGCAACGGTGGGGGCACAAATACCAATGCGGTCAACGTCACGTTGAATTCTGACAGTGACTCCAACAGCGGCGGTGCAGTCACGCTGTACAACGGCACGATCACCACAAACGGTGGCGACGTGGTCGTTGGCGGCAAGTCCACGCCGTTGACCATGGCAGCGACTGGTGACGGCGGAGCCACGGGCACCGGCGT
>JANYFF010000433.1 GCA_025362825.1 Polaromonas sp.
GATTCAGCCGTAAGCAACCACCCAGGCAGACGGGTGTCATGCTATGCGGCCAGCAACTTGCCGCGTTCGGCCGTTGCGCCGCATGCGTGGCAAAACTTCGCAATAGCGCTTTTGCGTGTGCTGCACACCTCGCAAGGGTCAAACAGGCCAATACCGCAGTGCGGGCAAAAATCCAGCGCGGTGTTTTTCAGATCAACCCCGCGCTCGCAGCCGGGGCAGACACTTTTTGACAGCCGCGTCAATGCGGTGTCGTAGCTCAGCTCTTCACGGCGCTGCGCATCGGGTAACTGCTCGGCCAGTTTTTGCTTTTCAAGGTAACGGTTCAGCGACACGATGGCCTGCCTGCCCACCACGACGGTGACAACGATGCCAACGATGTAGCGTACGTAGCCGCCATAGCTGGGCAGGTAGGGCACCAGCTCGACAAAGAAGGCAAACAGCGCGAACATGATGAAGCCCCAGACAAAGGGCCACCAGGTCGTCTTGCGCTTTTTTGCAAATATCCAGCCGGCAATAACCAGCAGCGGCAGGGTCAGCGCCAGGCGATATAAAAACACCCGCAATTCAACGCGGCGGTATTCAGCATTGAGCAGTTGCTGCGCGGCCTGCTCCATCTCGCCGAGCTTGCGCTGGTCACGCGCTGCGGCCTGCCGTGCATCCAGCGCAGCCTGCTGCTGCGCCTCGACAGCCGCACCCGCCGCCCGCTCCCTGTCCTTGAGCAGGTCCAGCGCCCGGGTGCGTGCGATCAGCTCAGGGTCCTGATCGGACAGCTGGGTTGCCCTGCGGGTGGACAACCAGTTGTTGAAGGTCTCACGCGCTGCCGCCGAGTCCGCCTGCGCGGACTTGCGCTTGAGCTGGGCCTGCTCCAGCGCCGCATTGGCGTCACGCCCCGCAAACTCGGACTTCTGGATGGCGCTGCGCAGCGCTTTGCTGGCGTTGGCATCCATGTAATCGTCCAGGGTCAACTGCTTTTCAACCTTGGGCAGGTCGTCCACCACCGTAGCGCCCAGCCCTATGAGGAAACCGGCAAACACGACGGCAACCAGCCAGAGGCCGCGCCGCATCCATTTTTCAGTCAGTCGAAGGGATTTGCTCATGATGGCTCGCTGGTGAAGTTTGCCGGTGTTAGACGTTCTGAAGCATTTCTGTCCGGGCACGCAGGCTGTCCGGTTGCACCTCGCCTGCGCTCATGGCAGTGCCTGCATTCAAACCCACACGGCTCCACATGCCGCGCCTGAAAGGGCTGACCATCGCCTGGCCGCGCTCCACCTTGCTGAAGAACGAGCCCCACAGATTGGTCAAAGCCATCGGTATCACCGGCACGCTCAAGCCATCGCGCTCGGCGTTTTCAAGAATCTTCATGATGCCGCCTTTGAAGGCTTGCAGTTCGCCATTTTTGGTGATGCCGCCCTCAGGAAAGATCGCCAGCAGGTCACCATCTCGCAGCACCTTGGCCGCCGCCTCAAAAGCTGCCTCGTACAGCACCGGGTCTTCAGAGCGCGGTGCAATCGGTATGGCCTTGGCTAGCTTGAACATCCAGCCGAGCACCGGCATTTTGAAGATGCGGTGGTCCATCACGAAATAAATCGGGCGCGGGCTGGCGGCCATCAGCAGCACCGGGTCAATAAAGCTGACGTGGTTGCAGGTCAGCACTGCCGCGCCCTGCGTCGGGATGTTGTCATCACCGGTGATTTTGAAACGGTAAATGCAGCGAGACAGCAGCAGCGCGACAAAGCGCAGCAGGTACTCCGGCACCAGCAGGAAGATATAGAACGCCACCACCGCATTGGCTAGCCCGACGAACAGGAATATCTGTGGAATCGTGAAATCAGCCTTGAGCAGCGCTCCCGCCAGAATGGACGAGACAATCATGAAGAGCGCGTTCAGGATGTTGTTGGCCGCAATGATGCGGGCGCGGTGCGTGGGTTGGCTGCGCAACTGGATCAGCGCATACATGGGCACGCTGTACAGGCCTGCAAACAAGCTGAGCAACGCCAGGTCCATCATCACGCGCCAGTGGGCCGGTTTTGCGATAAAGGCCGTCAGGCTCATGACTTCCGACGCAGGCAGACCGCGAGACGAAAAGTACAAATCCATTGCAAACACGCTCATGCCAATCGCACCGAGGGGCACCAAGCCGATCTCGACATGGCGCTTGCTGAGCACTTCGCACAGCAGCGAGCCAGTGGCGATGCCGATGGAAAAAACCACCAGCAGCAGCGAGGCGACCTGCTCGTTGCCATGCATGATTTCTTTTGCAAAACTTGGGAACTGACTCAGAAAGGTTGCCCCGAAAAACCACATCCAACTGATGCCCAGCATGGAGCGGAACACCACCACATTGGCACTCGCCAGATTGAGGTTGCGCCAGGTTTCGGTCACCGGGTTCCAGTTGATTTTGAGGTCAGGATCGGTCGCCGGTGCCAGCGGGATGAACTGCGACACCGCTCGGCCCACCAGTGCCAGCCCGACGCAGCCTATTGCTACATAAGTCGGCCCGGCCTGCGGAATGGCAATGATCAGACCGCCAACGATATTGCCCAGCAGAATCGCCACAAAGGTGCCCATCTCGACCATGCCATTGCCACCCGTCAGCTCGCGCTCATTGAGTGCCTGCGGCAGATAGGCAAACTTCACCGGCCCGAACAGCGTCGAATGCAGTCCCATCAGAAAGGTACAACCCAGCAGCAGCGGCACCTGCGCATTGACATTGCCGCTCATGAAGCCTGCAGCGGCAATCAGCATGATCACCACTTCAAGGTTTTTGACAAAGCGGATGACGCGGGTTTTTTCGAACTTGTCGGTCAGTTGGCCGCTGGTGGCAGAAAACAGCAGAAAAGGCAGGATGAACAGCGCCCCGATCGCCAGGCCGGCAAGCGCTGGCGGCAACCAGCTCACGCTGAGCTGGTAGGTCACCATGACCGTGAAGGCGAATTTGAAAAGATTGTCGTTGGCAGCGCCCGAGAACTGCGTCCAGAAGAAGGGCGCAAAACGCCGTTGCTTTAACAGCGCGAACTGGTTCGGGTGCGCCTGCAAGGGCGGCGCCATCGCAGGCGATGGGGACACCGGTTTGGCTGCAACTTCACTCATGCCTGACTCCTCTTTTCATTTGTTTTGACTGTACGCAGTCCGCGCGCGGCTACCTCCCCTGACAGCCGTTTTGATACCCTGCAAAGGTGAACGGCATTCTGCACTGGTTTTGTGAAACCGCGGCCATAAAGGGGTGCCGGCGCAGGCCTGCTGCTGGTGTGTGGCTCTACAAGCCGCAGCCTGGCTGCTTCATTTATGGAACGCATGCAGCGCGTGGCCCAGGACGTTGCGCAGCAGCATCAGGCTGACCAGCCCCTGCTGGCTGAACATGTGCTTGCCAAACGCTGTTAATTCGGAGAAGTAAACACCGTAAGCACGCCGGTATAGCCGTACAAATGGTGGCGTGCAATTTCACCTCCTGCAAAAAAACCTACCAGCGGCACGTCGCCCAGGGCACGCCGCACAATTTGCAGTTCAGCACTCGGCGCGCCAAAGTGCGGGCCTCCCCGGCCTGAACAGCTCACGTAAATTGCCCCGGCAATGCGGCGCGCCGGATGCGGTGCCGACTCGGCCTCGGGCGCGCTCAGGGCACTGGCCACTTCGAGGCTGAGCTCTTCAGGCTCCAGCTCTTCACGGATCTCGGCGCACACCCGCACCAGGTCTGCGCGCGCGGCTGCTGCATTGCGTTCGCAAAAGGCCAGCGTCATGCCAACACTGGGCGCGTCGGTGACGGCAATGCCTTTTCGCGCCGGGTCCAGTCCGATGATATGCCGCACCACCACTTCGGCGCCGAACTGGTCGGTACGGTGCACTTGCTTATCGTTGAGCACATCATCAGGACTGCTCAGCCCGACCAGCGTGTTGCGAACTTTGGCCAGCGCTTCACGGGGGTGGTCCAGCGATATGCCCAGCTCCGCCAGCATCACGTCCAGCGCGGGCTGACCATCAAGTTCGGTGACGACATTGCCCTCGCAGGCGGTGATCTTGTGATTGCCTGATATCGGCTGGCAACCCTGGGTGACGCGGGACATCAGCGACGCAGCCTGTGTGAATGCCACGCCGCTCAGCCCGCCGCGAAAAACACCGCCGGCGGCCCCCTGGCCCTTGACGTTGCCGTAGCCACTGAGCGCAAATTGCACGGTGCCATGGCGGCTGGAGGCCAGGCCGCCAAATACATAGCCGCTGTCAACCCGCTGAGCCATCTCTTCAATCAGCCCGGCCACGTCAGGCGTACTGGAGTCGGCATGCACCAGCGCGGTATGCGCCTTGAAACGGCCACTGGCCGCAGGAGGCAGCGGTGAAACACCGGAAAACACGCGGTACTGGTCATGCGGCAACTCACACAACATGACGGCGAGCGCCGGTTCGTCAAAATATTCGACGTTGTTTGATGCGATACCGACACCCACCGTACCGCTCCAGTCGGGCACTTCGGGCAACTCTGCGCTCAGGTGGTCAAGAATGTCCTGGGCATGTGCGACGTAGTGGTTGGTGTTGTAGAGCAGGCCCAGCGTCGGTGCGCTGGCAAAGCCGGGCAGGGCCATGTGCGCACGCAGCTGCGCCAGCACCAGGCTGGCCGCCATGGGCCATTGCGGATGTGTGGCGTGACCATAGGGAAACAGTTTCATGGGCGCCCATTTCAATTCATCTATTCGGTCAGCGGCTTGTTTTGCGGGCTGTTTTAGCCGCTGGTTTGGCGGCCGCTTTTGGTTTCGTCTTTTTCGCCGGCGCTGCCGACCGAACGCCCACAGGCGACGGCCAGGCGCTGCTTCGCAAGGCGGTATTCATGGCGGCCCGGGCACCTCCGGCAACTGTCTTGTTGGCGCTCTCTGCCATGCCGCGCGCGACATTTTTGGCCATGCCGGTAGCTGACTTCATGGCATCCCTGGCCAGCCCGGTCGCAACGCTCTTGGTGGTGTCGATGGCGGTTTTTTTGGCGGCTTCCTTCATGGCATCCGTGGCAATTGCCTGGAACTGCTGCGTCAGCGCACCCCACCATTGCATCGGATCAACCACTCCGCCAGCGGCCGATGCGCTGGCAGGTTTTTCAGGCTTGGCCTTGGGCTTGCGGCTTTTGGCCGGCGCGCTTTGAACTTCCTCTTCAGCGTCGTCTTCCTCATCGTCTTCGTGCTCGTCGCCGGCACCGGCCGCGGCGTTAAAACTGGTTGGCGGAATTTCAAGTCCGGAGAACATCTTGGCCTTGTCGGCCACGCGCTGTACGCCGCCAGCCACGCTGTCGGCAACCTTCAGCTTGAAAGCATTGGCCACATCGCCCATGTTGAAGTTCATGCCCTTGAGCGTGGCCAGCGTCATTTTCTGGACTTCCAGCGCCTGGATGGTGGCCTTGAGCGCCATGGCGTTCTGGTCAAGCCAGAACTGCACGGCTTTCAGCTCCTCGATGCGCTTGTCGAGCTCTTCTACATTCAGCGTCGGGGCAACCCAGCTGCCCAGGTTGGGCAACTGAGGAATTTTCTGGGCTGCGCTGCCAGCCGCTTGCGTGGCAAGGTTTTGCAGGAAGTCAAAGCCGGGTACAAACTTGCCGAAACCGGCGAGCGGGGAATTGTCTGCGTCACTCATGATTGTCTCCTGGTGATTTCAATGGCTGTCTGGGACAGCTGCCTTCATTGTGCAACGCCAAGGCAGCACGTCAACCGGTTTTTCCAAAGCCGGACGCTCCTTTGCGCCTGAAAAAGCGCCAAGGGACTGCAAAATCACCTGCTTTCGACTGTTTAAGCATGAAATAGGGCTGTAGCCCCCGCTTTTTGGGCACAGTCTGCTATATTTTGTATAGCAACGCACAATCTTCCTTTCCGCCACAAAGGGCGCCCAGTCGTATGATTGGACCGCACATCCCTACCGCCCAGCCAGGGCCAGCTCCACCATGAAAAGCCTTTTCCACTTTGCCTTCAACGTCACCGACCTGGCTGCTGCCCGCCGGTTTTACGGCGGCGTGCTGGGCTGCACCGAAGGGCGCAGTACCGACACCTGGGTAGATTTTGATTTTTTCAGCCACCAGATTTCGCTGCATCTGGGTGAGCCATTTAAAACTGCCCGCACCGGCCACGTTGGCGACAAACTGGTGCCCATGCCTCATTTCGGGCTGGTGCTCGCCTTGCCCGACTGGCAGGCAATGGCCGAACGCCTGACAGCGGCCGGTACCGATTTCATCCTGGAGCCGCAAATGCGCTTTGAGGGCCAGAGCGGCGAGCAGTGGACGATGTTCTTCTGCGATCCGTTTGGCAACCCGTTAGAGATCAAGGGTTTCCGCTCACTGGAAACAATTTACGCATCCTGACGGCCTGACACTTTTCAAGGCTGCGGCGCAGCAAACGGCACGATTTCCTGGTTGATCGCGCCAAACACTGACAGCCCGTCCTTGCCCTTGGCCTCAATGCGGATGGTGTCGCCGAACTTCATGTAATCGGTTTTTGGTTTGCCGTCCTCAATGGTTTCAATGGCGCGCTTTTCGGCGATGCAGCTGTAGCCATGCGTCCAGTCCTTGTTGCTGACGGTTCCCGAGCCGACCACGCTGCCGGCGCGCACGTTGCGGGTCTTGCAGATGTGCGCAATCAGCTGGCCAAAATGAAAAGTCATCTCCGGGCCAGCCTCGCACATGCCGACCTTGCGGCCGTTCCAGGTGCTTTGCAACGTCAGGTGCAGGCGCCCGCCCTTCCAGGCGTCGCCCAGTTCGTCCAGCGTCACGGCAACCGGGCTGAAAGCAGTCGCCGGCTTGCTCTGGAAAAACCCGAAACCCTTGGCAAGCTCGCCCGGCACGAGGCTGCGCAGCGACACATCGTTGGCCAGCATCACCAGTCGCACGCCGTCGAGCGCCTGCTCGGGCGTAGCGCACATCGGTACGTCGCCCGTGATCACCGCCACCTCGGCTTCAAAATCGATGCCGAACTTCTCGGTGGCGACCACCACATCGTCGCAGGCGCCGATGAAGTCGTCGCTGCCGCCCTGGTACTTCAGCGGGTCGGTGTAAAACGCCTCTGCCATTTCAGCGGTCTGCGCCTTGCGCACCAGCTCAACATGGTTGACAAAGGCCGAACCGTCAGCCCACTGGTAGGCCCGGGGCAGCGGCGCCATGCATTGCACCGGATCGAAGGGGAAAGCATGCCTGGCCTTGCCGTGGTTCAGGGTTTCGTACAGGTCCTGCAGCTGCGGCGACATAAAGTTCCAGTCGTCCAGCACCTGCTGCAATTTGCCTGCTATGCCCGTCGCATAATGGGCAGTCGAGAGGTCGCGGGAGACCACGACCAGCTGGCCGTCACGTGAACCATCTTTGTAGGTAGCGAGTTTCATCAGTGTCCTGTGGGTGAGTGGCAGCATCCCGCTGCGCATTCGCTTATTGTCGGATCAATCGGCAACGCGCCCGATGCAAGGCGATAGTTACGATAAGTGAAATCAGTTTTCCTGAATGTAATTTAAGATTTAATTCGACTCACTTCGACGCACCCGACATGGCCAGCCGACCCCCCGCAGCTCCACCCGCTGATTTGCCGCCTCCCCGCGCAGGCATCCAGTCTGTTGAAGTCGGCTTCACCTTGCTGCAGGCGCTGGCCGCGTCCAGCGGCGCGCTGATGTTGCGCGACCTGGCCGCAGCGGCGGGCATGAGCGCCGCCAAGGCCCATCGCTACCTGGTCAGTTTCCAGCGTCTGGCGCTGGTCACCCAGGATGCCGGCACCACCCGCTACGACCTCGGGCCAGCGGCGTTAAAGTTAGGGCTTGCATCGCTCTCGCGGCTTGATGGCGTGAAGCTGGCGCGCCAGCGGCTGGTACCGCTGATGGAGCGTATCGGGCAAACGCTGGCGCTGGCGGTGTGGGGAAACCAGGGGCCAACCATCGTCCACTGGGAAGAATCCCCGCAGGCCGTCACCGTCAATTTGCGCCTGGGTGACGTGATGCCCTTGCTATCTTCAGCCACCGGCCTGTGCTTTTGCGCCTTTATGGCCAGCCGCCAGCCGCCGCATACCGGCCACCGTGATGCGCCGAACAAGCGCCTGGCGCTGCTGCTGAAGGACGAACTCGCACAGGCCCAGAAAACCAGGCGCAAGGATCTTCCTGCCGGCATGGCTGACGTCACCGCTCGGCT
This sequence comes from Polaromonas sp., assembly GCA_025362825.1. GTDB lineage: Bacteria > Pseudomonadota > Gammaproteobacteria > Burkholderiales > Burkholderiaceae_C > Polaromonas. The sequence goes on from JANYFF010000433.1 coordinate 8,126, forward strand.
GATGGAAGTGCGGCAGCAGGGCTTGGCCAGGGTCGTCAACACACTGTTGCCGGGGGTTGGCGGATTTTGCGCGCCAGTTTTTGATGCCGACGGCCACTTGGTGCTGGGCATGGTTGCACTCGGGTCGATGTCTACCTTTGACCCTGCCTGGAATGGCGCCGTGGCCGTGCCCCTGAAGGCCGCCGCCGCGCAGCTGTCGAGCGACCTGGGGTTCGTGGCGGGATGACGGCCGGCGCCATGACCAGGGCTGGCGAAATGCCTTCCATCAAGCTGCTGCTGGTGCTGGGCGGGCTGGTGATGCTGGCGCACCTGCTGGTGCTACAGGGCTCGCCGCTGCGCTTTGGCGCCAAACTGCAACCCGGCAAACCAGCCACACAAGCCTTCTCAACCCGGGCCATTGAAGCATCGCCTGCTCTTGAAGTCACACCTGTGGCTGCGGCACAGCCGCCAGTGCGCCAAGCAAAGCCACGCCGCCCCTCCAAGCCAGAAATACCATTAAATGCGCCCGCAGCCCCCGAAAAATCTGCATCTTCAGCTATAGATACCATAGCAACCGACCCTGCGGTGGGGTTTGCAGAAGTTGTGCCGACCAGCGTGCCTGGCAGCCCGACTCAGCCCGACCCGGCCAGCCTGCAGGCCACAGCCCCGCCCGTCACAAGCCCATCTGCCAGCACCACGGTGGCCGCCACGCCCGCCGTATCACCCCCCGCCGGCCCAAAAACCACTCCCGTCACGGCCATGAGCCTGCCAGGCTCGGTGCGCCTGCAATACAAGGTCACCGGCGGCTCCAAAGGGCTCAATTACTACGCCAACGCCGAGCTGGCCTGGCAAAACAGCGGCGCGCAATACGATGCGTCCCTGCGGGTCAGCGCCTTCCTGCTAGGTGCCCGCAGCATGACCAGTGTTGGCGCAGTCACCAAAGACGGCCTCGCGCCAACCCGGTTTGCCGACAAGTTCAGGAGCGAGGTCGCCGCCCATTTTGAAGCCGGCAAGGGCAAGATCACCTTCAGCGCCAACACGCCAGATGCGCCGTGGATTGAGGGCGCGCAGGACAGGGTCAGCGTGTTCATGCAGCTGGCCGGCATGCTCGCCGGCAAGCCCGGCGACTTTCCACCCGGCAGCAGCATCACGCTGTACACCGTCGGCCCGCGCGATGCCGACACCTGGACTTTTTTGGTCGAAGCAGAAGAAAACCTGCAGTTGCCCGCCGGCGACATCGTGGCCCTCAAGCTCACCCGCAAGCCGCGCCGCGAATACGACCAGAAAGTCGAGATCTGGTATGCCCCGTCGATGAATTACCTGCCGGTGCGTAACCGCATCACCCAGCAGAACGGTGACTTCATTGACCAGCAACTAACGGGCATCGTCCGGCCCTGATTGCAGCCGCATTGGCCTCCCGATGCCGCAAACACGGCGAAAAGTGTGCACTTTTACCGCAGCAGCCCTCAGCCAGCCCTTGAAGCTGGCACCATCGTTGCTATCTGGGTAGAGAATGTCATCAGGAATACACAATGCAAATGCTTTACGACTCAGAATCTTTTGTAGTGGTGCAGATTCACGCCAACGCGCCGGAAGAATCAGCGCCCGCACCAACGGTTCCGCAACTCGCCCGCAATGGCTTTGAAATCGTCGACAAGCGCTCGGGCAAGGAAATTTACCTCGACGGCTCCTGGGCCGAGATGTTCCAGCAGCGCCTCAGCGCCTGGGCACAAAACACGCCGACCCAGCAAGAGATTGAAGACACGCTGGACGGCTACAGCGGTCTGGCCAATACGCCAATATCTCTGCATTGAAGATATAGCCCCACATTAGCTCACTGCGTTGGCCCGTTCGTCCTGAACCTGTCGAAGGATGCCCTCCGAGGGGCTAATTTTATTTGCCCTCGTAAAACCAGCGATATACAGGCTCGGCGAGCAGCAACACAGCCGCCAGCCGCGTGACATGAAATGCTGTCACCAGCGGCACCCCGAGCTGCAACACTTTGGCAGTGATCGCCATTTCGGCAATCCCGCCTGGTGATGTGCCCAGTAACAGCGTCGCCCAATGAACCTGGGCAAATTGCGCCAAGCCCCACGCAAAGCCTGCGCACAACAAGATCATCCCCACCGTGGCGAGCGCAACAGAACTCAGCCAGCGCGGCGCAAGGTGCACAAAGCTGCTGGTAAAGCGCACACCCAGGCTGACGCCGATGAGCAGTTGCGCGGCGTTCGTCATGAACTGCGGGATGGATGACAGCGTTACATTGCTGGCCGTCAGCAACAGCGAAACCAGCAAGGCGCCGATAAACCAGGGGTTGGTACGCTCTAGCTTGACCATCACCCAGCATCCTACCCCGGTCAGAACCGCCAGCAAGCCCAGCGCAGGCCACTGCACGACGCGCGGCCCGGGCAGGGTGGTGTCCAGCCCGTGCAGCCCCGCCCACTGAAAGCCGAAAGGAATGATCAGTGTCACCATCAGCACCCTCAGGCTGTGTGCCGAGGCCACCAGTTCCGTTTGTGCGCCGCGTCGCTCAGCCATCAGTGTCATCTCCGAGGCCCCGCCTATCGGCGCCGCAAAATAAGTGGTGACACTAGACAAACCGGCCACATGAAACAGCCCGGGTCCGCTGTGCACGCGGTGCAGCCAGACACCAAAGACCAGCCCGAGCGCCAGCGCCCACACGATGTTCAGCACGATGGCCCACCACAGGCCAGCGATCAGCGTCATCACCTGGGGCGTGAAATAAAGGCCCAGGGCAGCACCGATGGTCCACTGCCCGGCATTGCGCAGCGGCGTCCAGCTGTGCGTCGGAGCGCCCATCATGGACACGATGGCCGTCACCATCAGCGGCCCGATCATCCAGGGCAGCGGCGTGCGCAGCTGCACGCACAGGCTGGCGGCCGCGAGGGCCAGGACCAGTGTCAGCACAATTTTGGCGGCAGGGATTTCAGAAAGTCCGGAAAGGCGTTTGCGAGGATTCAAAGACATGGGCGAGGGCGAGGGTGTCGTCTGGCATACAAAACTAGGTTAAGGCATTAGTATCCCCTGATGCATTCAATTCCTTTTTTGCGCTTCGTAGCCAGCCTGCTTGCAGCCAGTTGTGTCCTTCTGGCCGCTGGCTGTGCAAACCGCGCCGAAGCACCCGTGGTCCAGCTGATTTCGGCAAAGGTTCTTGAACGCACTTCGGACAGGCTGGCGATCCTGTTGCCGGCCGATGTGCTGCTTCTGGGCGAGCAGCATGACGCAGCAGCACACCACCAGCTTGAACAGGAAGTCATTACCGTTCTGGCGGGACGTGGCCAGCTGGCAGCGGTGGTGCTTGAAATGGCGGACTCAGGCGTGAGTACTGCGACGCTTCATCCCACTTCGACGGAGCAGCAGGCCCAGAGCGCCCTTAACTGGAACAACAAAGCATGGCCGTGGGATTCATACGGCCCAGCCGTCATGACGGCGGTTCGAGCCGGAATCGCGGTATTGGGGGCTAACCTGCCGCGCACCCGCATGCCGGACAGCATGGCCGACAGCAAGCTCGACACGGAGCTGCCCGGCCCGGCGCTCAAGGCGCAGCAGCAGCTGATCCGCATCGGCCATTGCAACCTGCTGCCCGAAAGCCAGATCACGCCCATGACACGCATACAGATCGCCAAAGACATCACCATGGCCAATACCCTGAGCCAGGCTGTGTTGCCCGGAAAAGTCGTGGTGCTTTTGTCAGGCAACGGGCACGCCGACCGCAAGCTCGGTGTACCGCAACACCTGCGCGCTGACCTGAAAGTCAAGGCGGTGGGGCTGCGCGCTGGTGGCGTGGAAGGCCCGGACAGCTCTGGCGCATTTGACGCAATATGGGCCACGGCGGCGCTGCCCGACAAAGACTATTGCGCTGGGCTGGAGGAACAACTGGCGCCGGGTCGCATGCCCGGGACGCCAGCAAAACCTTGATTTGCCCCGCAGGCTCAGGCGTTTTTCCGGATAGCGTCTGCCAGCACGTTAACGATTCGCTCAAGCTGCTCTTTCTCCACAATGTAAGGCGGGCAAACCACAACGTTTTCGCCAGCCGGCCGTACCAGCACACCGGCGCGAAAGCATTCCATGAAGATGTCGTAGGCACGCTTGCCGGGCACGCCGGGAATCGATGACATCTCAACCGCACCGGCCAGACCGAGCGAACGGATGCCGATCACATTTGGCAGGCCCTTCAAGCCGCTGTGCATGGCGTCGCCCAGCACCCTGCCCATCTGGCCTGCGCGCTCGAACAAGCTGTCTTTTTTAAACAGCTCCAGCGTGGCAATCGCTGCGGCGCAGGCCACCGGGTGGCCCGAATAGGTGTAGCCGTGAAAAAACTCTATGGCGTGCTCAGGCCCATCGGCACTGGCGTGCATCATGGCGTCGTAAATGCGGTCTGTGCAGATCACACCGCCCAGCGGAATCACGCCATTGGTCACACACTTGGCAAAGTTCAGCATGTCGGGCACCACGCCGTAATAGTCGGCGCCAAAGTTGCTGCCCAGGCGGCCAAAGCCGGTGATGACTTCGTCGAATATCAACAGGATGCCGTGCTTGTCGCAAATTTCGCGCAGGCGTTTCAGATAGCCCTTTGGCGGCAGGTACCAGCCGGCGCTACCTGATATGGGCTCTACCATCACCGCGGCAACATTGCTCGGGTCGTGCAGCGGCAGGATGCGGTTTTCCAGCTCCAGCAGGATGTCTTCCTCCCATTCCGGTTCCGTCCCGTTAATATAAGCGTGCTTGACCGGGTCATGGATAAAGCGCATGTGGTCAACACGCGGCAGCAATGCCGGACTGAAAGCCTTGCGATTCGCCGGTATGCCGCCCACGCTCATGCCGCCAAAGCCAACGCCGTGGTAGCCCTTCTCACGGCCTATAAATACGTTGCGATGACCCTCACCGCGCGCACGGTGGTAGGCCAGAGCCAGTTTTAATGAAGTGTCGGCTGCTTCCGATCCGGAGTTGCAAAACAGCACCTTGTTCAGGTCACCCGGCGCCATCGCCGCAATCATTTCAGCCGCCTCGAAGGCCCGGTCATTGCCCGCCTGGAAGGCCGTGGCGTAATCCAGCGTATCGAGCTGCTTTTTAATGGCGTGGTTGATGGACTCGCGCCTGTGCCCTGCCCCCACGCACCACAGACTGGAAATGCCGTCGAGCACCTGCCGCCCATCGTGGGTGGTGAAATACATGCCGTCGGCGGCTACAAATATGCGCGGCTCCTTTTTAAAACTGCGGTTGGGCGTGAAGGGCAGCCAATGGTGCTCCATGTTGAAAGTCGGGCTGGGCATGCTGTCTCCTGGTTGATTTTTGCATTCTGGCACCGCTGGCGGGCTCTGCGACAATTCAGCCCTTATGAGAAACGTTTACATCCTGACCCTGTCATGCCCGGACCGCATGGGTATTGTTCACGCCGTCTCGGGCTTTTTGCTGGACAACGGCGGCAACATTGAAGAAGCTGCGCAGTACAGCGACGCCGACACCGGCCTGTTCTTCATGCGCGTGCGCTTTGCCTGCGACAAGCTGAGCTACGAAGCACTCAACACCCAACTCAAGGGTTTTGGCGAGTCCTTCGGCATGGACTGGAAGCTGCACGCCACCAGCCAGCCGATGCGCACCGTGATCCTGGTCAGCAAGGAAGGCCATTGCCTTAATGACTTGCTGTTTCGCTGCAAGTCCGGCCTGCTGCCGATTGACGTGCGCGCTATTGTTTCCAATCACCGCGAGTTCTACCAGCTGGCAGCCAGCTACAACATCCCGTTTCACCACCTGCCGGTCACAGCCGCGACCAAAGAGCAGGTTGAAGCCAAGCAACTTGAAATCATCGAGTTTGAGAACGCCGAACTGGTGGTGCTGGCGCGCTACATGCAGATCCTGTCCAACGATCTGTGCCGCAAGCTGGCGGGCCGCGCCATCAATATCCACCACTCGTTTTTGCCCAGCTTCAAGGGCGCCAAGCCGTACTACCAGGCCCATGACCGCGGCGTGAAGCTGATCGGCGCAACGGCGCACTACGTGACCGCCGACCTCGACGAAGGCCCGATCATCGAGCAGGACGTGGCGCGCGCAGACCACAGCAAAACTGTTGAAGACCTCACCGCCATGGGCCGCGACACCGAAAGCCAGGTGCTGGCACGCGCCGTGAAATGGCACAGCGAACACCGCGTGCTGCTCAACGGGCACAAAACAGTCATCTTCAAGTGACTACCCCCATACAACCGATGCTCGGGCGCAGGACTGCGTCGCGCGGTGCTCCAAATCCGTATGCACACAAGTGCATTCTGGTGTGCTGCGTTCCGTGTGCCTTGCCCTGCATTCCGGGCGTCGAATTTCTGGAGGCAGTCTAAAAATGGCGACAGCAGGGAGAATTCCACCCATCCAGTGCCTTTTGACGTTTGAAACCCTGGCACGGTTGCGCAGCGTGACGCAGGCCGCCGAAGAGCTTTGCGTCACCCCCAGCGCGGTCAGCCACCGCGTCAAGCAGCTGGAGCAAATCATCGGCACCAAGCTGTTTGGGCGCGCTGATTTTTCATTGACCACCGAGGGTAGCGAATACCTTGCGCATGTGCGTGAAGGCCTGGCCACGCTGCAGAAGTTTCCAGGGGCAGCCGGGCAAAGTGCAAACCCCGGCAAGCGCAAGCTACGGCTCGCCGTCACGCCGACCTTTGCGCGCTCCATCCTGATCCCGCGCCTGCGCCAGTTTACGGAAGCCTACCCCGAGATAGACCTCACGCTGCAGGTATCCATCCCGCTGCTCGATGTGGTTGCAGAAGACGCCGACCTGATCGTGCGCTTTGGCACCGGGCGCTATGCCGACCTGGAGCACGTATGCCTCATCAAGGACGACGTCACGCCGCTAGCATCGCCAGCCTTTGTGCGCGAGCATGGCCCCTTCGACGCACCTGAAGACCTCGAAGGTGAGAGCCTGCTGCGCTCGCCGCTGGAGCCTTGGCGCACCTGGTTCGCCGCGCACCACCTGGGCTGGCCAGAGCCGGTCGATGGCTCGCAGTTCAACGACATCGGACTGATGTGTGACGCCGCGGCAGCCGGCATGGGCATTGCGCTGATCCGCCTCAAGCTCGGAGCGCCCTGGCTGGAAAACGGCTCGCTGGTGCGACTCGGCAGCAACACCGTGTTCACAAGCAACATTCCCAGCCCCCATGCCCATTACCTGTGCTGGCGCACCGGCACCATGGATCGCTGGGAATGCGCTGCATTTTCTGACTGGCTGCGCAAGAGCCTGGGCTAAAGCGCCGGATTCAGCCACTTCACGCCGGGCTGAAAATTTCTTCATGCAGCCAACAGGGCTTTTGGCTTAGAGTGAAGACTTACGCTGAAAGCCATGATGAACAATCCCGTCATTTCCCATCCCGACACCCAGCAGCGGTCCGTGCGGCAGACTGAAGTGGTGCGGGCACTGACTGCCGTGCTTCCCGCCCACGCACTGCTCTGGACCCCTGAAGACACAACCCCCTATGAATGCGACGGCCTGACAGCCTACCGCCAGCGGCCACTGGTAGTGGCCCTGCCTGAAACCTATGCGCAGGTGCAGGCGGTGCTCAAAACCTGCCACGCGATGGATGTGCCCGTCGTGGCACGCGGTGCCGGCACCGGCCTGTCGGGCGGGGCCATGCCGCACAAGCTCGGCGTGACGCTTTCGCTCGCCAAGTTCAACAAGATACTCAAGATTGATGCCCTGAGCCGCACCGCGGTTGTACAGGGCGGTGTACGCAACCTAGCAATATCTGAAGCGGCCGCGCCCTATGGTCTCTACTACGCGCCTGATCCGTCCAGCCAAATTGCCTGCACCATAGGCGGCAACGTGGCTGAAAATTCCGGCGGCGTGCATTGCCTCAAATACGGCCTGACGGTGCACAACGTGCTTAAGGTCAGGGGTTTCACGATCGAAGGGGAAGAAGTCGAGTTTGGCAGCGATGCACTTGATGCCGCTGGCTACGACCTCCTCAGCATCATCATCGGCAGCGAAGGCATGCTGGCCGTGACAACCGAAGTCACTGTGAAACTGATTCCAAAACCGCAACTGGCGCGCTGCATCATGGCCAGTTTCGACGACCTGCGCAAAGCCGGTGATGCGGTGGCAGCGGTGATTGCCGCGGGCATCATCCCAGCCGGGCTGGAAATGATGGACAAGCCCATGACCGCCGCCGTCGAAGACTTTGTACATGCCGGTTATGACCTGGACGCCGCCGCCATACTGCTCTGCGAAAGCGATGGCACGCTGGAAGAAGTCGAGGAAGAAATCGGCCGCATGACAGCAGTCCTCACGACTTTCGGAGCCACTGCAATCGCTGTTAGCCAGAACGAAGCCGAGCGCCTGCGCTTCTGGAGTGGCCGCAAGAATGCATTTTCGGCATCAGGCCGCATCAGCCCCGACTATATGTGTATGGATTCGACCATCCCGCGCAAGCGCCTGGCCGACATCCTGCTGGCCATCGCCGAGATGGAGAAAAAGTACCAGCTGCGCTGTGCCAATGTCTTTCATGCCGGCGATGGTAATCTGCACCCCCTGATCTTGTTCGATGCCAACGATGCAGACCAGTTGCACCGATGTGAACTCTTTGGCGCCGATATTCTCGAAACCAGCGTTGCTATGGGCGGCACGGTTACTGGCGAGCATGGTGTGGGCGTTGAAAAGCTCAACTCGATGTGCGTGCAGTTCTCAAGCTCAGAAAACGAGCAGATGTTCGGCGTCAAGCGCGCCTTTGATGCCAAAAGCCTGCTCAATCCCGGTAAGGTCATTCCCACCCTCAACCGCTGCGCCGAATACGGAAAAATGCTGGTGCGCGGCGGGCGGATTGCTCATCCGGACTTGCCGAGGTTCTGACCATGCAGGCGCTGCGTGGCCTGGCCTGGCTTCTGGTCTTCCAGTCCATCGGCGAACTACTGGCGCGCGGTTTGTTGCTGCCTTTTCCCGGACCGGTGATCGGCATGATGCTTCTGTTCATCGCACTGCGCTGGCGGGTGGTGCGGGAGCCCGTCGAGGTATGCGCAGGCTTCCTGCTGTCGCACCTTTCGTTACTCTTTGTGCCGGTCGGCGTGGGCGTGATGACCCATATTTCACTGGTGAGCCAGTACGGTTTGCGCATGCTGGCCGTCATTGCGGCGTCAACGTTGGCCGGGTTGCTGGTGACGGTCATGACCCTGCACTGGCTGCAGGGCGGCAGCAAGACCACACAGGAGGACTCGTCAGATGCCTAAATTTGTCGAGTTGTGGGTTTATCTTTCTGCCACACCGCTGTTTAGCCTGACGGCTACGCTGGTGATTTATGCGCTTGCGCAGGCAGTCTATGCGCGCCTCGGCCAGCCGCCCTGGGCCAATCCGGTGCTGTGGACCGTGGTGTTTCTAGCCACGACTTTGCTGGCCACTGGCGTGCCCTATCCCACCTACTTTGCGGGTGCGCAGTTCATCCACTTTTTGCTGGGACCGGCCGTGGTGGCGCTGGCCTGGCCGCTGTGGCAGCGGCGTGAAGAGCTGCGCCAGCGTTGGGGTCGCCTTCTGATCGCGGCACTTGCGGGCGGCGTCACGGCCAGCGGCTCGGCATTGCTGCTGGCCTGGGCCTTCGGGTTGCCGCGCGATGTGATGCTCTCGCTGGTACCCAAATCAGTCACCGCACCAGTAGCCATGGGCATCGCCGAAAAGAAAGGCGGCATACCGGCGCTGGCCGCCGTGTTTGCCGTCATCACCGGGCTGGTGGGCGCCCTCGCCGGCAAGTACCTTTTTGATGCACTGCGCATTCCCACCACGGCCAGCGGCTGGGCCGCGCGGGGGTTTGCGCTGGGCACCACCGCTCACGGCCTGGGTGCGGCCAGAGCTTTGCAGGTGAACGCTGATGCTGGCGCCTATGCCGGCCTAGCCCTGGGTTTGCAGGTGGTGCTGGCATCACTGCTGATGCCGCTGGTTTTCAAACTGTTTTAAGCTGTTTTGACGAGCGCACCGACTTGGGTCAGTGCGGGTGACTTGCCAACGGCACCGAAAAGAATTTCGCCAGCAAGTTGGCCGCCTTCTTCAATCACTAGTTTGCCGTATCGAATGGTGCCTGTCACCTTGCCGGTGGAGTAGATCACCAGCTTCTGGCGCACCGTCAGGTTGCCGTTGAACTCGCCACGAATTTCAGCCACGTCGATTTCTGCCGAGCCCTTGAAGGCGCCCTGCTCGGCGATCTGCATGACGCGAGAATCCATCGTGGCTTCTACCAGGCCTTCCACCACCAGGGTGTCGCAGTCCGTGATCTCGACGCCCTTGAGCTTGATGTTTGGCCCGACCGTCAGCTTGCTCCCGCCTTCGTGTGCAACGGCAGCAGCGACCTGCAACTCGCCTACCGGCTTGATGCCGCTTTGCGTGGCGCCCGACTGGACAGCCGGGGTGACTGCGCCTGCCGTGCCATTGCCACCATAGTTGCCGGGTGCGACGTGCCGCATGTTGCCGGGGATGGGTTGTGCATCCATATCGCGCTTGCCAAAAAACGGTGTTGCCATGTGACTTCCTTGAAAAAGAACGCATGGTACTTCTGCAAAAAAATGAATGCGCGTGTGTTGTGCAAGAGAAGTAACGAAATTAATTCTTACACCTACACACAGCGCGACAGAAGGCGCAACACCGTTCACGCAGCCGATAAAAGCCTCGCCGGATATAGTTCTGGCCCATGACCTACTCGCTCAGGATTTTTTCCGCCGAAGACACCACCGCGGACGAACGCGAACTGGCCGGCGGGCGATTTCGGGCGGCGCTCGACGAATCACTGGGCGATGCCGCCCTGGTAATACCCGTATACCGTCTCTACACAAGGCTGCTCCAGGCTTATGGCGACCATGATCGGCCGTGGCCTGTATCGACCGAGGAGCACTTGCTGGTGGACCAGTGGGAAGCCGCCGAGCTTGCTGCCACTCAGGCGGCATTTGGCATTAACCGTTACCTCGGTGACGCGCATTTCGAGCTGGATGACTGAAGCGCTTTAAAGGCAACTTTTTTCTCCTCCCCTTCCCCCCCCTAAAAAGGGGATTGATGCGCACGCTACACCACGCAATGCCTGTTTTGTACGCATAATTACAGAAAATCGCGGGGGGAGATGGTGGAACTGGTCGTTGTCATTCTTGTAATTGTCGGAATACTGGGGATTCTTGGCTTCAACGCATTGCGATTGTCCGGTCGCAAAGCTGTAGCGCCGCCGGCTCTCAAAAGCGCCAGCCTTCGCACTTCCAAGCCTGACGAGAACCCCTCATCCGTCAACTTTGCCCCACCCGAGTTCGAGTGGAGCGGCCACAGCATCAGTGCCCTGCCGCTCAAAACGCTGACGTACAAACAGTACGAGTGCCTTGAAGATGCGCGCTACGGCTTCAGGATCATCGGCCGCCCACCGAGCGAGCGTGACCAGCCCCCGCCCCTCAAAACCCGCGTCCACGGCCTGAAAACTGTCGCATCCCTGCACAAGCACGGCTTTCTCCGCCCGGACGGCGACAGCGGCTATGCCATCACCGACCTTGGGCTGAACGCGCTGGAAGTGTGTAGCGTGAGGTATTGAATGGTTATTGGACGGCTTATTGAATGGGGTCTCCACTCCCCATCAGCCAAGTCGCATTCCCACCAGCCGCCGTCGTATTCACCGTCAGCGTCTGCTCGGTACAGAACCGGTACAGGTAGTGCGGCCCGCCGGCTTTGGGGCCGGTGCCGCTCAGGCTCTCACCGCCAAAGGGCTGAACGCCGACCGCCGCGCCGATCATGTTGCGATCGACGTATACGTTGCCGACATGAGCGTGGGCCGCCAGGGCCTGGGCGCGTGAATCTATCCGGGTGTGGATGCCCAGCGTCAAGCCATAACCCAGCGGGTTGTTTTCGTTCACCACCCGCATCGGGTCACCGCTCCAGCGCACGATCTGCAGTAACAAGCCAAAGATTTCCTCATGCACTTCAGTCAGGCTGCTGACTTCAACCATTACCCGGGCCATCAGGCTGAGAATGTCTTTTGCTATTAAATCAATAGCTGCACACCCACGTATTACTGGGGCCACGGGCATATTTGATGCTGAAACCAGCTACCAAACCTGTTTCTGGACATTTTCAAAGGCTTCACGGTCGATTAACGGGCTGAGATCGGTGGACTGGTCGCACACGGCCTCGATGCAGGGCCGCACGACCTCTATGGCAATCCCAGTTGATTGCCCCTTCGAGCGCGGCCATGGCAGCCGAAACCGTGATGTGAGAAGTCAATAACACACGCTGGCGGCGGGCCTGTCTTTCTGTAAGTTGTCGTTTAATCCTGGTGAAACGGAACAGTCAGGCTTTTTTTAGGCCCACGTTGTATATTTAGCTGCCTTAAGCTCGGTCACTTCGCGGGGCCAGTTAATGCGTGTTTTAAAAAATGCACAAAAGAGGATGCCGTAAATGAACACCCACCCTTGGATTTTTTCATTGAAAATTGCTGGCACTCTGTTGCTGGCTACTTTCAGTCTAGGCATTCACGCTGCCGAAGTTGGTGTGACTGAATCTGAAATCCGCATTGGCCAGTTTGCCGCACAGACCGGGCCGGCTGCCGAACTTGGCAAACGTATTCAGCTCGGAATTCTGGCGCACTTTAATTTTATCAATGCAGCGGGCGGCGTTAACGGACGCAAGCTTACGCTCGTATCACGTGACGACGGCTATGAACCCGAAAAAGCCGCAGCTGCCGTCAAGTCGCTGATTGAAGAAGAAAAAGTGTTTGCCCTGATTGGCTCGGTTGGCACGCCGACCACGCTGGCAGCGGTACCCGCTATCAACGCTGCGGGCATACCGCTGATTGGCCCTTTCACAGGCGCGCAAGCCCTGCGCGAGCCGTTTAACCGCAACTTGTTTCATGTGCGGGCCAGCTACTACGACGAAACCGAACGCATCGTGCAGCACCTAAGCACTGTAGGCATCAAGAAAATCGCCGTGTTTTATCAAAATGACTCGTATGGCAAGGCCGGTCTTGAGGGCGTGATGCGCGCCCTGGGTAAGCGCAACCTCACGCCAACAGCGACTGTGACCGTGGAGCGCAACAGCCTGGATGTGGCGGGGCCGCTGGCTGAAATCATCAAAGCAAGCCCGGAGGCCGTGATTCAGATCAGTGCGTATAAATCCTGCGCCGCACTTATCAAGCAAGCGCGCGCCAAGTCCTATGGCGGGCAGTTTTTCAACGTGAGTTTTGTCGGCTCAAAAGCGCTGGCCGAAGAACTTGGTGACGCCAGTGCTGGCGTAAGCATTTCCCAAGTCGTGCCATTTCCCTATATTCCGTCGTCGGCCATCGTGCGCGAATACCAGCAGCGAATGACTGAAGCCGGCAACAAGGATTTTGACTTTTCGAGCATGGAAGGCTTTCTGGCAGCCAAGGTGCTCACAGAAGGGCTGCGCCGCGCGGGAAGCAAAAACCTGAGCCGCGAGAGCTTCACCTCGGCATTAGAGTCTTTGCATGACTACAACATGGGCGGCTTTACAGTGAACTACAGCGCAAAAAGCCATGAGGGTTCGCGTTATACCGACATGACCATTGTCGGGCGTGGCGGAAAGTTCGTGCATTAGAAATCTGTCAACAATGTTTTTATTGCCGAAGGAGCTGTGATGAATTTTTCCATGATAGTTTTTACGGCCGCAGCTGCGACCTTGACTGCCGGATTGAGCGTGAGCGCATCGACAGCAAACGCACAAACCATGAAGCCAGGCCTCTGGGAGGTTGCAACCAAGCTGGGCGGCAGCCCTGGAATCGATCAGGCCATGGTCAAAATGCAGCAGCAGCTGGCCAGCATGCCGCCCGAGCAACGCAAGATGATGGAAGACATGATGGCAAGAAAAGGCGTGGGCATGGCACCCGCAGCGGGCGGCGGCATGGCTGCCAAAGTCTGCATCACCAGGGAAATGGCCGAGCGCAACCAGATGCCCATGCAGCAGCACGGCAACTGCACCACCACTACCAGCGACAAGACCGCCAGCAGCATGAAGATGAAGTTCACCTGCACCAACCCTTCATCGAGCGGCGAAGGCCAGTTCACCTTCTCGGGTGACAGCGCCTACACCCTGAAGATGAATGTGAGCAGCGCCCAGCAGGGCGTGCCGCGCAACACCACGATTGAATCGTCAGGCAAATGGTCGGGCGTGAATTGCGGTGCCATCAAGCCCGCGGCGATGCTACCGGCAAAATAGCGCTGCAAGGCCGGCTTTGGAAGCCATTTCGGACCAATCCATTGAGGCCGCGATACTCGCCATGGTGCGGGAGCGAGGCCTCGTGTCAACAGCCTGCCCTTCGGAAGTAGCTCGCACCCTGGCCCCGGACGGCTGGCGGCCGCTGATGCAGCGGGTACGGGACGTGGCCGGCAACCTTGCAGCGCACGGCCAGCTTGAAATCGTCCAAAAAGGCCGGGCAGTCTCTACAAATGGGCCGTGGAAAGGGCCCATCCGGCTCAGGCTGCCCCGCGTCAAGACGCGGCCGCAGCAACCCGGGCTTACCTGACGCCGAAAATGGCGGTGCCGACGCGCACCATGGTGCTACCGGAGTGAATGGCCGCTTCCAGGTCGGCCGTCATGCCCATGGAAAGCGTATCCATGCGCGCGGGCAGCTCACCTGACGCATTGATCGCATCAAACAGGTCTTTGGTCCGCTGGTGCACGGCGCAGGCCGCCACAAAATCAGCGGCGGGCTCGGGGATGGACATCAGGCCGCGCAGCACCAGCCCAGGCAGTTGCGCCACCTCCTTCGCCAGCGCCAGTACTTCGCTGGCCGGAACACCCGACTTGTTGGCGCCGCCATCCAAGTTGACCTGTAAACAGATGTGCAACGGCGGCAAACCGGAGGGACGCTGCTCGCTGAGACGCTGGGCAATCTTCAGACGGTCCACCGACTGCACCCAGTCAAAATTTTCTGCCACCAGCCGGGTCTTGTTGCTTTGCACCGGGCCTATGCAGTGCCATTCAAGCGGCGATAACACAGCCGCTGCGCCGTTCACGTTCAGGGCGAGGATTTTTTCCACACCTTCCGTGATGTAGTTCTCGCCGAAGGCCCGCTGGCCATCGCTGGCTGCGTCCATCACCGCCTCGGAAGGGAAAGTCTTGGACACGGCCAGCAGTCTCACGGTGGCGGGGTTGCGCCCCGCAGCAAAGCAGGCCGTGGTTATACGGTCACGCACGTGCTGGAGGTTGCGCACAATCATGGTCATAATCCGACTGTAAACTCAACTAAAGCGTCTCTTCGCGCGCCCTGAAGTTTTTCGCATCGTTTTAAGGATTCCCCGGGATGGACATT
>JANYFF010000435.1 GCA_025362825.1 Polaromonas sp.
GGAAAACGCAGGCGTGCGCCACTGCCGAAAATCACCAGTTCCGGCTGGGTTGCCGCCAGCATGGTGAAGTGCTCCTCCGTGAGGTCTTCAAAGTGTGCACAGTTCCAGTCAAATTTCTCGCCTCGTGAGCCAATCACGACGCTGCGTTCTATTTTTTCAGCCACGCCATTGCTGCCAAGACCGACCCAGCCGGGACCATAGCCAAGGATGGCTTGAACATCGAGACGATCAGGTTGAAGTTTCATGCGGAAGTTGGGAGGTGTCTGTGTGTTGCAAAACGGCGCCGGACGTGTCTGGTTTTCCAGTGAGAACGCTGTTTTATGTGGACAAATTATAGATTCCGTCCGATTTTCCCGCAGCTGCTGTTGCATATGTGCCAGCCGGCTGCTGGGTTCGTGGTTTGCTTCTCGCCCCTTACCTGAAAAACTGCATGAAACCGATTACCAAATCTGCCAAGCTGGCCAATGTGCTTTATGACATCCGTGGTCCCATCATGGACGCGGCCAAGCAAATGGAAGAAGAAGGCCAGAAACTGATCAAGCTTAACCTCGGCAACCTGGCGGTGTTTGGTTTTGATGCGCCTGAGGAAGTGCAGCAGGACATGATCCGCAATCTGCCTGCCTCTGCGGGTTATTCGGACAGCAAGGGCATTTTTGCGGCGCGCAAGGCGGTGATGCATGAAACCCAGAAGCAGGGCATCAAGGGCGTCACGCTGGACGACATTTACCTGGGCAATGGAGCGAGCGAACTGATCGCCATGGCTACCAATGCCCTGCTGGACAACGGCGATGAGTTGCTGCTGCCGGCCCCCGACTACCCGTTGTGGACTGCCTCCACCAGCCTGTCGGGCGGCACCCCGGTGCATTACCTTTGTGATGAAAAAAATGGCTGGATGCCTGACCCTGAAGATATCCGCGCCCGCATCACGCCAAAGACCAAGGCCATCGTCGTCATCAACCCGAACAATCCTACGGGCGTGCTGTATTCCGACGAATTGCTCAAAAAGATTGTGGACATTGCACGCGAACATGATCTCGTCATCCTGGCCGATGAGGTCTATGACAAGGTTTTATATGACGGCGTAAAGCACACGGCCATCGCCAGCTTGTCTACCGACGTGCTGACGCTGACTTTCAACTCCCTGTCAAAAAGCTACAGGTCATGCGGTTACCGTGCCGGCTGGCTGGTCGTGTCGGGCCCCAAAAAACTGGCACAGGATTACATCGAAGGCCTGAACATGCTGGCTAACATGAAGCTGTGCTCCAACGTGCCCGGTCAGTGGGCCATCCAGACCGCATTAGGCGGTTACCAGAGCATCAACGACCTGACGGGTGAGGGCGGTCGCCTGCGTCGCCAGCGTGACCTTGCCTACGAGCTGATCACCGCCATTCCAGGCGTTAGCTGCGTCAAGCCGCAGGCTGCGCTTTATATGTTCCCCAGGCTGGACCCTGCGGTCTATCCCATCAAGGATGACCGCCAGTTCTTCCTGGAACTGCTCAAGGAAACCAAGGTCATGCTGGTCCAGGGCACAGGCTTTAACTGGCCCCACCCGGACCACTTTCGCATCGTCTTCCTGCCGCATGAGGAAGACCTGCGTGAAGCCATCTCGCGGATTGCAAAATTTCTTGAGGCTTACCGCAACAAGCGCGCCTGAACCGCGCCTTTCCAGACATTCTCCCGGCCCGGCCCGGCTACAAGCATTGAAGACTCAAGCGACCATGAAACAAGCGACTCTCAAACCCATTCAGGTAGGCCTCCTGGGCATAGGCACTGTCGGCAGCGGCGTGTTCAACGTGTTGCAGCGCAACCAGGGTGAAATCATGCGCCGCGCCGGCCGTGGCATTGAAATCTCCATGGTGGCTGACCTTGACACCGCCCGCGCGCGGGCCGCGGTGGGTGAAGATGTGCAGGTGGTCGCCGACGCCCGTGCGGTGATCGCCAATCCTGACATCGATATCGTGATCGAATTGATTGGCGGCTACGGCATTGCAAAGCAACTGGTGCTCGAAGCCATCGAGGCGGGCAAGCATGTGGTGACAGCCAACAAGGCCCTGCTGGCCGTCCACGGGACGGAGATTTTTGCGGCTGCTAGCCGCAAGGGCGTGATGGTGGCTTTTGAGGCCGCAGTAGCCGGCGGCATACCGATCATCAAGTCTCTTCGCGAAGGCCTGACGGCCAACCGCATCGAGTGGATTGCCGGCATCATCAATGGCACGACCAATTTCATCCTGAGCGAAATGCGCGACAAGGGCCTGGATTTTGAAGTGGTGCTCAAGGAAGCGCAGCGCCTGGGTTACGCCGAGGCGGACCCAACCTTTGATATTGAAGGCGTGGACGCCGCACACAAGGTGACCCTGATGTCGGCGATTGCTTTCGGCGTGCCGGTGCAGTTTGACAAGGCCTACGTTGAAGGCATCACCAAGCTCGGCGCGCAGGACATCCGTTATGCAGAGCAACTCGGCTACCGCATCAAGCTGCTCGGCATCACCAAGAAAACCGCCAAGGGCATCGAATTGCGCGTACACCCGAGCCTGGTGCCGGTCAAGCGCCTGATTGCCAATGTTGAAGGCGCCATGAACGCAGTGATGGTGCATGGGGACGCCGTGGGTACAACGCTGTATTACGGCAAGGGGGCAGGCAGTGAGCCAACCGCCAGCGCCGTGATTGCCGACCTCGTCGACATCGCCCGCCTGCACGCTGCTGATGCGGCACAGCGCGTGCCGCATCTGGCCTTTCAGCCAGACTCGATGAGCGACACCCCCATATTGCCCATGGGCGATGTGGTGACCAGCTATTACCTGCGCCTGAACGTGGCCGACGAGGCTGGCGTGCTGGCCAAAGTCACCGGCATCCTGGCCAGCGCCAACATCAGCATCGACGCCGTGCTCCAGCGCGAAGCCGACGAGGTGGGTGGCGAGGGCGCCACACAGACCGACCTCATCATCCTGACGCATGACTGCGTGGAAGCGAAGATGAATGAAGCCATCGCGCAGATGCAGGCACTTGCCACCGTGTTGTCGCCGATCATTCGCATCCGCAAGGAGGAACTCGTCTGATGCGTTACCTGTCTACCAGGGCAGCGTCGTCCGACGCTACGGGCCGCAAACGCTTTTGTGAAATCCTGCTCGAAGGCCTGGCGCCCGATGGCGGGCTTTACTTGCCTGAGAGCTATCCGCAGGTGGATGGTGCCACGCTCGCGAAATGGCGCGGCCTGTCTTATGCCGATCTGGCGTTTGAGGTGCTGTCGCTTTACATCGATGACATTCCGTGTGC
>JANYFF010000448.1 GCA_025362825.1 Polaromonas sp.
TCCCCGTCGTCGATGTATCGCGTCAGCGCCTGCCATCTGCCCAGGCTGTAGTCGATGGCTTTGATCGTTGCAGAACCCTCGGGCACCTTCTTGCGCTGCTCGGTGAGCCACAGGTGCATTGCATCGGCCACCGGCAGGGATCGCTCCTGTCGTATTCGTCTTCGCTGGGCAGCGTCCATTTCATGGACCTCGCGCTCGATGTCATACAGCTGTATGAAGAATCTCAACGCCCGCTCGCCGATGGTGCTTTGGTGGTTCGCCCACAGCTCATGAAACTTGCGCCGCGCGTGTGCAAGGCATCCGGCCTCGGTCACGCCCATCTCGAAGCAGGCCTTGTAGCCACTGAAGTCATCGCACACCAGGCTGCCGTGCCAGCCGTTCTCGCCCGGCAGCCCGAGGAAGTCCCTCGCATGCTGGCCAGCGCGGCTGTCGGCGAAGTCGAACACCACCGCCCTGGTGTCGTTGTAGCGGGTCGTGCAGTAGCTCCAAAGATAGGCACGATGGGTCTTGCCGTTGCCCGGCTTGAGCATCGCCACCGGCGTCTCGTCGGCGTGCAGCACGCTGTGCTTGAGCAACTCGGCGCGTAGCGCATCGACCAGCGGCTGCAGCTGCACGCCGCATTGACCCACCCACTGCGCCAGTGTCGAGCGTGGTAGCGCCAAGCCGGCACGGGCAAAGATGCCCTCCTGACGGTACAGCGGCAAGTGATCGGCGTACTTGGCCACCAGCACCTGGGCCAGCAGGCCGGCGGTGGGTATGCCCTTGTCGATGACGTGCGCCGGCACCGGCGCCTGAATCAGAGTTTCGCACTTGGCGCAGACCCACTTGCCGCGGATATGCCGTTCGACCGTGAACACACCGGGCTGGTAATCGAGCTTCTCGGCCACGTCCTGGCCGATGCGCTTCAACTGGCAGCCACAGGCGCACAGGGTGTTCTCAGGCTCGTGGTGAATCTCCCGACGTGGCAGGTTGCCGGGCAGCGGCTGGCGTTTGGGCTTTTGTTTGTCGTCCTGGCCTTGCGGTGGCGGCGCTGCCTGCTCGATCTCGGCGGCCAGTGCGGCCAGATCGGTGTCGATGGTCTCCTCGAGCAAGCTTCTCTGCTCGGCGTTATACGCCTCGGATTGGGCCGCGAACTTCAGCCGCTTGAGCACCGCCATCTCGTGGGTGAGCTTGTCGATGAAGGCCTGCTTGAAGGCGATCTGCGCGTCCTTGCCGGCCACGTCGGCGATCAGGGTGCGTACCACCTGGCGCAGCTGCTGCGCATCAAGTTGCTGGATTAGTGTTTCGTCTATCACGAGGGGTGATGATGCCGATGCATTTGTTGATGCGCATCAGCATTTGCGCCAATTGCATCGGCCCTACAGAACGGTGATGACGCCAGCCTCACCGATGCGCTGCCAGGGCAGACCCAGGACCAGTGCGTCAAGCTGCTCACGGGTGAGCGCCAGTGTGCCCGCTATATCCTTGGGCCAGACGAACTTGCCTTGGTTCAGGCGCCGGGCGGCCAGCCACACGCCAATGCCGTCATGTACCAGCACCTTCATCCGGTTGGCCCGCCGATTGGCGAACAGGTAAGCATGGTGCGGACGTGCCGAGCCAAAGACGTGGACCACGCGGGCCAGTGCAGCCTCACTGCCCGAGCGCATGTCCAGTGGATCAATCGCGAGCCAAACGGCGTCCACCCGGATCACCGCAGCAGCTCGCGCATCCACATGGCGCATTCGCCCGCCTGCGCCACGGGCCATGCAACGTTTACCACTGTGGCACCGCGTCGCAACTCAATCCGTATGTCCTGCTCGGGCTTGACCGGCTCATCGCTCAGTTGCGCCAGCTTGCCCTTGCCTGACGGAAGGCTCAGCGCCACGAAGCCCGATTGCGCCACCGCCGGCTGGCCGGTACGCTCGCGAAGCCAGCGGTGAACGATGTTGGCGTTGATGCCATGGCTCAGCGCGACGCCTGCTACCGAGGCGCCGGGCACCTGGGTTTCGGCAACGACCTGGCTCTTGAGTTCTGGGCTGTATAAACGCCTCTTGGGCATTGGGGCGATCGCTTCGCTCGACATGGTGTGCATCATCTTCATCGTGCACACGATGCCTGACTCTTTGTGCTAACTCAAGATGGGTTTGCCGCGCGCTTACAATTCTTCTGTTAACTCGGAGGTCGGCACTACTGGTAAGTTTCGCGTCGGCGCCAACAGCCATGACCGCAGCTTGCGGTCAACATGGGTTCGCCGCGCGCATACAGCCGACCGATCTTAGCCCTTGGAAAACCCTAGTTGTTCACGCACCTGCT